>NZ_JABWRA010000072.1:0-24671 GCF_014268705.1 Pseudomonas sp. SWRI179
GGCCGCATCCTCGAAACAACGCCCCGACTGGTTCGGGGCGTTTTTTTTGACCCACACAAAACCCTGTGGCGAGGGAGCTTGCTCCCGCTGGACTGCGAAGCAGTCCCAAAGCAGAGTACTCGGGGTGTCAGATCAAGCGGGGCGGCCTTGGGGCTGCTGCGCACCCCAGCGGGAGCAAGCTCCCTCGCCACAAGAGCGGCGGCTGCCTGGATTTTTCACGGCCATCAACGTGTAGTCTTTTTGTAGCCATTTGTAGCACTCCCTTCAATACCTCTTCGTTTACCGCTAGTCTGCGGACATCTGCAACGCCGCCACCCGCATTCCAACAAGAGCCGGCCATGACTGATTTGTCTTCACTTCCGGATTCTGCCCGCGCAGCCATCGCGGTACAGGACGGGCGTTTCTACCGCCCGCCCTTGCCCGACGGCCATGTCGTGCGGCCGCGGTTGTGCGAGCGTTTGGCCGCTGGGCTCGGGGGCAGATTGTTGTTGGTCAGTGCGCCGGCGGGGTTTGGTAAAAGCTCCCTGGCGGTGGAGTTCTGCCAGAGCCTGCCGGCCTATTGGCAAAGCCTCTGGCTGGGGCTCAGCGCCCGGGACAACGATCCCGGGCGTTTCCTGGAACGTTTGCTCGAAGGGCTCCAGGCCTTTTTCCCGCAACTGGGTGGCCGTGCGCTGGGGTTGCTGAAAATGCGCCAGCGCCACCAGCCCTTTGCCTTCGAAGAATGGCTCGATGGCTTGCTGGACGAACTGTCCACGCACTTGTCGCCGCGCAATCCCCTGTTGCTGGTCCTGGACGATTACCACCTGGCCCAAAGCCCGGTGCTGGATCGCTGCCTGCAATTTTTCCTCAATCACCTGCCCGACGGTCTGCTGGTCCTTGTCACCAGCCGCCAGCGTCCGGACTGGCACCTGGCGCGCCTGCGCCTGTCGCGGCAATTGCTCGAACTCAATGAACAAGACCTGCGCCTGACCCATGACGAAGCCTTGACCCTGCTCCAGCATCACAGCAGCTCGTTGCGTGGTGAGGCGCTGGAAAGCCTCATCCAGCGCAGCGAAGGTTGGGTGGCGGGGCTGCGGTTCTGGTTGCTGGCGGCGTCTGAAGCCGGCACCGAAGGCCTGCTGCCCCAGGCCTTGAATGGCGGCGAAGGGTTGATTCGCGATTACCTGCTCGAAGAAGTCATCGATTGCCTGCCCGCCGAGGTGCAGGCGTTCCTCTATGACACGGCCCCTCAGGAACGCTTTTGCAGCGCGCTGTGCGACGCCGTGCGCGAAGCCCATGACAGCGCCGAGATCCTGCGTTACCTGGCGTCCCACCAAGTATTCCTGGTGCCTTTGGACGAGCACGGCCATTGGTACCGTTACCACCATCTGTTTTCCGATCTGCTGCGCAGTCGTCCCAGCGCGCCGGCCATGGTCCCGGCCGCGACCCTGCACCTGCGGGCCTGCCGCTGGTTCAACGCCCAGGGCCTGATCGATGAAGCCGTGGAGCAGGCGCTACGGGCCGGCCACCTGGATGTGGCGGCGAACCTGGTGCAGAACCTCTCGGAGGAACAACTGCTGGCCGAGCAGAACGTCGGCATGTTGCTGCGCTGGAAAATGGACCTGCCCGACAGCCTGCTCATCAGCACGCCGCGGCTGATCGTGCTCTACAGTTGGGCGCTGGGGTTGGCCTGCCAGCTGGATGCCGCCGAAGAGCTGGCCGCGCACTTGAGTCGTTTCCTGCCCGCCCCTTCGGCTACCGCGCAAAAATCCATGCTCGCCCAATGGCTGGCCCTGAGCGGCATCGTCGCCCGGGGGCGTGGCGATCGCGAGGCCACCGTGCGTTATTGCAGCGAAGCCCTGGAGAGCCTGCCGCAAAAACGCTACGGCCAGCGGCTGATGTGCCTGTCTACGTTGTCGAACCTGGCCATTGCCGACGGCGACCTGTGGCGCGCGCGTAACCTGAACCGCGATTCCCTGGAGCTGGCGCAGCGGGTCGGCAATCCATTGTTCGAGGCCTTGGCCCATTACGATCGGGCTCGGGTCCTGCAGGCGCGGGGAGAGATCCTGCGGGCACTGGATGAAGTGCACCATGGCCTGCAACGCTTGCACAAATTATCGCCCCAGCGGCTTTATGCGGTGCGGGCACGACTGATCATGTACGAAGGTTTCCTGCTGACCTTGCGCATGCAGCCCCAGGCCGGCCTGGCGCGGTTGCAGGCGGGCCTTACCGAAGCCCGCGCCTGCCGCGACATCAGCGTGCTGATCGGTCACTGCGTGGTCGCGCGGATCGAAGGCTACAGCGGCGAGTTCGCCCGGGCTTTTGCCGAACTGGCTGAAGCCGAACGCCTGATGCACATCTGGGATGTTCCGCCGATCTACTACCTGGCGATGATTACCCTGGTCAAATGCGAACTCTGGCTGGCCCAAGGCCGTACCGACCTGGCCGAAGCCTGGCTGGCCCGCCTGGGCCAGACCTACACGGGTGAGCGGGCCGCCGCGCCTCCGGAATTCCACCCGCAACTGCCGCTGCATGTCGAACTGCAACAGGCGGTGCTGGAATCCATCCGGGGTCAACCGATGCTCGCCGAAGGCCGGCTCAATGCCTTGTTGGAGCACGGCCAGCAAACCGGCCGGCAGATGCTCAGCGTGATGGCGCTCAACCAGAAAGTCGCCTTGCTGTTGAGTCTCGGCCGCGAACCCGAAGCCCGCCGCACCCTGGCCCAGGCTTTCGAAGCCGCCAGCGGTGGGGTGTTGCAGCCGTTCGAGTGGTTGCTGGGCAAGCACTGTGAATGGCTGCGCGAACAACTGCTGAAGGCGCCGCCCAGCATTTTGCGCGAACATCTGCTCGAACGCCTGCCCTCGGTGGCCCAACCGGTCGACCCTGCGTCACCTGTCGAAACCCTGAGCAGTCGCGAACGGGCGGTGTTGCAGTTGATTGCCCAAGGCTGTTCGAACCAGGAGATCAGCGAGCAATTGTTTATCTCCCTGCACACCGTCAAGACCCACGCCAGCCACATCAACAGCAAACTCGGCGTCGAGCGCCGCACCCAGGCGGTGGCGCGGGCGAAAGCATTGGGGTTGTTGGGTTGAGCAAGATTTTGCGGCCGGTGAGATCCCGTGGCGAGGGAGCTTGCTCCCGCTGGGCTGCGAAGCAGCCCCAACTGATAACCTGACACACCGCGGTGCCACGTGAAGGGTCGCTTCGCAACCCAGCGGGAGCAAGCTCCCTCGCCACAAAGGCTTTGACAAGGAATCCCTGGATGTTGCCCCTCTACAAAACCATCCCATCCCCCGTCGGCCAACTGATCCTCGTCGCCCGGGAGACAAGGCTGGCGGCCATCCTGTGGGAAAACGAGCGGCTCAATCGGGTGCGCCTGGGGCCTTTGGAAGAGGACACCCGGCATCCGGTCCTCAAGGAAACCGAACGTCAGCTGCTGGAATACTTCGCCGGCCAGCGCCGTCGTTTCGAGCTGGAACTGGATTTTGCCGGCACTGACTTTCAGGTCCGGGTCTGGCAGGCCCTGTTGACCATCCCCTTCGGTGAAACCCGCAGCTACCGAGACGTCGCCCTCCAGATCGGCCAACCCACAGCGGTCCGGGCGGTCGGCGCCGCCAATGGCCGCAACCCTATCTCGATCATCGCCCCGTGCCACCGCGTCATCGGCAGTTCCGGCAGCCTCACCGGCTTCGCTGGCGGCCTGGCAGCCAAACAGTTCCTGCTCAGCCTCGAAGGTCAGGAGAGCCTGCAACTACCGTTCTGATCTGGTACAGGGATTGGGGTGGACGCAAATTTATAGTCAGACCAACACAACTGTGGGAGCGGGCTTGCTCGCGAAAGCGGAGTGTCAGCTTGCATAGATACAGTTTGTACCACCGCCTTCGCGAGCAAGCCCGCTCCCACATCTAATGTCCGGTATTTTCAGGCTGATGGAGATTTTGGAGGGCACATACGCGTCGGTGGCAGGCCGTTGGCGTTGTGCTGGTAGATCTGCGCGGGCTGGCCTTGTTCGTTGAAGAACACCTGGCCGATGCCTGCGCTGTTCCACAACCGTTCGCCCGCTTCAGCGTGTTCCGGGGTGTGGGGGACGATGCGCATGCTGCGGCGCTTGGTGAACCAGTTCAGGGGCGAGCGCGGCGAGTAGAGCCAGCGGTTCAGGCGGTCGAACCATTCCAGCAGCACCGGTGGGAATTCATTCTTGATGCCGCTGCTGGTGATCTGCCAAATGCGCGGGCCGCCCTTGCGGTGTGGGATCAGCACCTCGTAGACGAAGGAATAATGCACATCCCCCGACAGCACCACGTAGTTACCGGGTGTACGCGAGTGTCGGAAAATATTCAGGATCACCTGGGCGGCGCCGCGATGGGCCATCCAGTTTTCCGCATCCACCAACAACGGATAACCGCACCAACTGAACACCCGCTGCACGGTCTCGATCAGCTTCACGCCGAAGATCGGTGCCGGCGAGACGATGATTGCCGAGGGGTGATCCAGCAGATCCTGTTGCAACTCGCTCAGGGCTTCCCAATCCAGCAGGCCGGAAGGTTGCTTGAGGTTGTTCTCGCTGCGCCAGCGGCGGGTACGGGTGTCGAGCACCACCAGAGCCGGGGTGCTTGGCAGCACGTAATGCCAGCGCTGGAAACCCAGCAGGGTGTCGATCAGTTGATCCTGTGGCGCGCTGTCGAGGTAGCGGTCCCGGGCGGTGTCGCTCAGGGCCAGGGTTTGCGCTAGCACATCAGCAAAGGCATCCGGGTTATTGCCCCAGCCCTGGCAGAGCATGTAGGCGATCAAGGCGTTGCCGATGATGCGTTTGGAGAACGGATGGCCGTAGGCCGTTTCTTCCCACTGCGCGGACAGGTTCCAGTCATCGGTGATGTCGTGGTCATCGAAAATCATCAGGCACGACAAGTGCGCAAACACCCGTGCCACGCCACCCAGCCCGGTCTTGAACGCATCGATGCGCTGCTGTTCCAGGTCGTAGCGCTGGCGCCGTTCGACGGTCAGTTCGGGCGGTTGAACCGTGATCAGCGTCCAGGGCACCGGCGACCACGCCAGCAGGTACATCGCCATGACCTCGGCGAAGGTTACCAGGTGATTATCGGCGCTGCTGCTGGTGAAGATCGGCTTGCGCGCCCCGCCAAAAAAGCGCTCGCGCAGGGTTTCGTTGCTTTCCAGGGCCGGTAGCAAATCGGCCCGATGGTAATAGCTGGCCGGGTGTTGATAGAGCTTGGCGCTGTCTTCCACCACGGCGCCGTCCAGGCGCTCCTCGAACAGCCCCAGGCGTTCGATCAGCCCGTGAATCGCCCGCAGCATGGGCCCGGCGACGTCGTCGGCATACACCTGGTCGCCGCTCATCATCAACAGCGCCGGGCGTTGCGCCGGGTCTTGCGCCAACAATCGGTCAACACACAGCAGGCCGTCGTTGGCCGGGTAGTGGGGTTTGCGGCAGGAACCGTGGACCAATTGCTCGATGCGCGAATGCAACATGAAGTTCGGGCACTGTGCCCCGTCATACAACAGGTGCGGCGCCCATTCGGCGATAGGCGAGCCTTCTACCAGCAGGTCGTAGTCAATCGCTACGTCCTGGGGCAGGGGCGTGTCGAGCGTCACGTCGATCAGGTGCACAAAAGCGTGTTGCCCCACCGGCACCACGGTGCAACGCGACGCATCCAGCGTCAGGTCGCCGACCCCGTCAATGCGCAGCGTCAAGGCCAACGCTCGCGTGCCCACCAGCCACATCACCAGGCGCGCAGGTTCCAGCCGCCGTAACAGCGGGCCGACCAGGACGGGTGGGAGGGTAGAGGTGATGTCTGGGGTGGACGACAGCATTAGCGAAAAAAGCCTCTGTTCAGGGAGAGGCGGGGATCATAGCGCAATGTGCTTTGCAACTGGGGAGGGTTGGATTGAAGTGAGGGAATTGCGCTCTTGTGGCGAGGGAGCTTGCTCCCGCTGGGGCGCGAAGCACCCCCAAAACCTGACACACCGTGGTGTCAGGTTTTGGGGGTGCTTCGCGCCCCAGCGGGAGCAAGCTCCCTCGCCACAGAGAGTGTTGAGCCGTGAGCGTTCCCGGCCCTTCATGCAATTACTGCGCGACGTTGGAAGCTTGCGCCGCCTTGATCAAATCCGCCCCGATGTCCTTTTCAAACTTCGCCCACACCGGTTTCATCTTGTCGCGCCAGGCGCTGCGTTCCTGGGGCGTGAGGGCAATGATCTCGGTGGTCTTGGCATCCAGGACTTTTTGTTTGTCCTGCTGGTTGAATCGTTCCGCTTCCTGGTTGGCATAGGCTGTGGATTCGACGACGATCTTCTCCAGTTCGCTGCGGATGTCCGGCGCCAGGCCGTTCCAGAAGTCCGACGTGGTGATCAACATGTAGTCGAGGATGCCGTGGTTGGACTCGGTGACGTATTTCTGCACTTCATTGAGTTTCTGGTTGTAGAAGTTCGAATAGGTGTTTTCCGTGCCATGGACCAAACCGGTGCGCAGCCCCTGGTACACCACCGAGAAAATCATCGGCTGCGCTTTGGCGCCCACCGCCTTGAATTGTTCGTCCAGCACGGCGGAAGCCTGTATCCGGAAGGTCAGGCCACGGGCATCCTCCGGGGTGCGTAATGGCTTGTTGGCCGACAGGTGCTTCATGCCGTTGTGCCAATAGGCCAGGCCGGTGACGTTCTTGCTTTCCATGGACTTGAGTAGCTTCTGGCCCTCGGGGCTCTGCTGGAAACGGTCCACGGCGGCGATGTCATCGAATAGAAACGGCAAGTCGAACAACTGCACGGTCCGCGTGTATTGATCAAACTTGGCCAGCGACCGCGCAATGATCTGCACTTCCCCCAGGAGCAAGGCTTCCATCTCCTTGTCATCGCCGTACAGCGTGGAGTTGGGGTACACCTCGACCTTCACCTTGCCCGGCAATCGCTCCTCCGCCAGCTTCTTGAACATCAACGCCCCTTGGCCCTTGGGCGTTTGGTCGCCGACCACGTGGGAGAATTTGATGACGATCGGCTCGGTCGCCATGACCGTTCCCCACGCGCCGAAAGCCAGGGCGCAGGCGAGGGTTTTCCATAGAGGTTTGAGCATTCAAGAGGTCCTTTTTTTGGTCTGGAGGTATCGGGCCGACAGATCGGCCCGATACCTCCATGGCAAGGCAAATCATCCTTTGCCCGCCACAGAGTGTTTGCCGGGTTTAACTCATCCCCAACCAATTTGGCAGCGCCAGGGAAATCCACGGCACATAGGTAATCAGCACCAGGAACGCCAACAGAATCATCAACCACGGCATCGCCGCACGGATCGTGGCAGGCAGGGACATGCCGGTCACCGCCGAGGTGACGAACAGGTTCAGCCCCACCGGCGGCGTGATCAGGCCGATCTCCAGGTTCACCACCATGATGATGCCCAGGTGAATCGGGTCGATGCCCAGCTTCATGGCGATGGGGAACAGGATCGGCGCCAGGATCAGGATAATCGCCGAAGGCTCCATGAACGCGCCGGCAATCAGCAGCACGATGTTCACCACCAACAGGAAGGTCACCGGCGTCAACCCGGCTTCGATCACCCAGGCGGTGATTTGCTGCGGCAGTTGTTCGGTGGTCAGCACGTGGGCGAACAGCATGGCGTTGGCGATGATGAACATCAGCATGATGCTCAGCTTGGCCGATTCCAGCAGCACCTTCGGCGTTTCGCGGAACGTGAGGTCCTTGTAGACGAACAGCGCGATGAACGCCGAATACACTGCCGCCACTGCCGCGGCTTCGGTGGGGGTGAACATCCCGGAATAAATCCCGCCGAGGATGATGACCATCAGCAACAGGCCCCAGATGGCCTGGCGTGCCGTGCTCAACCATTCCTTCAGCGTCGCCCGTGGCATCGCGGGCAGGTTTTTCTTCACCGCGACGATGTAGATCGCCACCATCAGGAAAAAACCCAACAGCAAGCCCGGGATGACGCCGGCCATGAACAACTTGCCCACCGAGGTTTCCGTCGCCGCGGCATACACCACCATCACGATCGACGGCGGGATCAGGATGCCCAGGGTCCCGGCATTACACACGATGCCGGCGCCAAACGCCTGTGGATAACCCGAGCGCACCATCCCGGCAATGGCGATGGAACCCACCGCTGCCACCGTCGCGGGGCTTGAACCCGACAACGCCGCAAACAGCATGCAAGCCAGCACTGCCGCAATCGCCAGGCCCCCGCGGATATGCCCGACGCAGGCGTTGGCAAAGTCGATCAACCGTCGCGCCACGCCGCCCGTGGTCATGAACGCACCGGCCAGCAGGAAGAACGGAATCGCCAGCAACGTGTAGTGCTCGGACGTTTCGAACAGCTTGATCGCCAGGGAACGCACCGAGTCGGGGCTGAAGAAAATGATGGTCAGCGATCCCGCCAGTCCCAACGAAATGGCAATGGGCACGCCGATAAACATCAGCACGAACAGTGCAATGAACAGGAAGGCAATGGTCATGGCTTGTCTTCCTCGTGCTCGGTCAATTTGATGGCTTCGGCCGCTTCATCGGCCAGGCCCAGGCCGGTCTGGCGATTCATCAGGATGCGCACGAGAATTTCCGCGAAACGAATGAACACCAGCGCGAATCCCACCGGCACGATCAGCCCGATATGCCATTGCATGATGCCGAAATGGCCAAGGTCCTCGGCACCGATCTCGGCAATCATCAAGGTGTTGATCCATTCGTAACTCGCCACCGCCAGCAGGCCGGCGTAGGCGAGGCAGCACAGGCAGGCGATGACGCCAATGAAACGCTGCACCGGTTTGCTCGCCAGCTTCACCAGCGCATCGACGCCGATATGCCCGGCGGTGCGCACGCCATACGACAGGCCGAAGAAAATCAGCCAGCCAAACAGCGCCTTGGTCAGCGATGTGCTCCATGTCATCGCCTGGGCCATGCCCATGATGTTGTCGCCGATGGCGAACATCGGTTCGCTGGCAGCAGGCCAGTGGTCGCCGAGGCTGTAGAAAACTGAATAAAGGTTGTTGAGGACCACGTAGACGAACGTGACGAGCGTCATGGCGGCCAGAAGGAAAGCAATGAAACCTTCCTCGAAGTGTTCCCAGGTGCGCCGAAGGGCGTTCATGGATGACATCTCCTGTGGGGGGACGACAGACCGGCACCGCCACGGCGGCGGCACCGGCCAACCAATCACTGGGCTTTGTTGGAGGCTTCGGCGGCTTTGATCAGGTCAGCGCCGATATCGCCTTCGAACTTCTTCCACACCGGTTTCATCTTGTCGCGCCATTCGCCGCGTTCTTCTGGCGTCAGGGTGATGATCTCGGTGGTCTTGGCGTCGAGGATGCGTTGTTTGTCGTGCTCGTTCAGCTGCGCCGCCTCTTTGTTCACATGGGCGGTGACTTCTACCAGGATCTTGTCCAGTTCAGTGCGGATGTCCGGCGGCAGGCCGCTCCAGAACTTGGTATTGGTGATCAGCATGTAGTCGAGCAAACCGTGGTTGGACTCGGTGATGTACTTTTGCACTTCATGCATTTTCTGGCTGTAGATGTTCGAGTACGGGTTTTCCGCACCGTTGACCACACCGGTCTGCAAGCCTTGGTACACCTCGGCGAAACTCATCTTGCGCGGGTTGGCGTTCACCGCCTTGAATTGCTCTTCCAGCACGGCCGATGCCTGTACGCGGAACTTCAAGCCACGGGCATCCTTGGGTTCACGCAACGGTTTGTTTGCCGACAACTGCTTCATACCGTTGTGCCAATAGGCCAGGCCGGTAATGTTCTTGCTTTCCATGGACTTGAGCAGCTTCTGGCCTTCAGGGCTCAACTGGAAGCGGTCCACGGCGGAAATGTCATCGAACAGAAACGGCAAGTCGAACAACTGCACCGTCTTGGTGTATTGCTCGAACTTGGCCAGTGACGGCGCAATCATCTGCACGTCACCCAACAGCAAGGCCTCCATTTCCTTGCCGTCGCCGAACAGTGAAGAGTTGGGGTAGACCTCGACCTTTACTTTGCCTGGCAGCCGTTCTTCCACCAACTTCTTGAACAGCAGTGCGCCTTGGCCTTTTGGTGTTTGTTCGGCGACCACATGGGAGAACTTGATCACCACCGGATCTGCCGCCATGGCCGTGCTCATCGCACTCAGGGCCAACGTGCAAGCGAGCGCTTTCCAGATAGGTTTGAACATTACGGGCTTTCCTCTTGTTTTTAGTATTTTCGTGCGGGCTCATTCAAAACACGGCACGGCGGAACAATGATGAGTCTAGGCAGAAAAACAACTTGTCGGGGGCGGTTAACGGGAAAAACCGTCCTTTGGCTGTAAGTCTCGACAGGTTGCGCTAGAGCCTTCCTTGCGTCGGGCTGAAACGTCACAAACAGTCATTTCGACTGGTTTCAGTCAGCAATCGTGCCTGGGGCAGGAAACCATAAAGGAGCGGTGATGGCTACTGGCTTTCAACCTGGCGCCAGTGCTCAATGCATCCATGGGGCGAGGGGGCTGCCAGGCTATGTGTTCAGGAGAACATTTGGCCTGGAACGTCCGGAGCAAGTTCTCTCTGCGACCACCACCGACCACCCTGTGGGAGCGAGCCTGCTCGCGAAGACATCGGCACAGCCAACATCACCGACTCAGACAGACCGCCTTCGCGAGCAGGCTCGCTCCCACAATTTTGATCCCGGCTGGTCACGAATTCTGCGACCACCACCGCCCACCCTGTGGGAGCGGGCTTGCTCGCGAAGACCTCGGCACAGCTAACATCACCGACTCAGACAGATCGCCATCGCGAGCAGGCTCGCTCCCACAGTTTTTGATCCCGGGTGTTCATGGATTCTGCGCCCACCACCGCCCACCCTGTGGGAGCGAGCCTGCTCGCGATAGCGGCGGCCTATCCAACATCACTGTCTCAGACAGACCGCCATCGCGAGCAAGCTTTGCTCCCACAGTTTTTATCCTCCCGCCATCGTGGCCTGCCTGCGGCGAGTCGTATCTTTTTCGTCTCGTGGTATGACGACATTTTAGATAGCGCTCAAGAAAAATAACCTCCTTTCGCTAGCCATCCCTCTGTTCTCCCTATTTTTATTGATTCTGTGGGTTGACAGCTCACACGAAACGTCAGAATAATCCGTGGTGTTGTATGACGACATACAAATAAACAATAACAACAGGGTGCTCCCTCTATGCGAATCACAGGCGTTCACGTCGAAGTCTTCTCCACACCGTCGCGCCGTGCCCAGGACAGTGCCGGTCACGCCCATCCGGGTGATGAGGTCATGATCAAGATGGCCTTGCTGCGAATCGGCTGCGACGATGGCTCCGAGGGTTATGCCTTTGGCCCGCCTGAGTTGATTCGTCCGCACATCATCGAATCCTTCGTGCGCAAAGTGCTGATCGGCCGCGATCCGATGGACCGTGAAAGCATCTGGCAAGACCTGGCGCACTGGCAGCGGGGCAGTGCCGGGCAGTTCACCGACCGGGCGCTGGCGCTGGTGGAACAAGCGTTGTGGGACCTGGCCGGGCGCAAGCTCAAGTTGCCGGTGCATAAATTGATTGGCGGTTATCGCGACAAGGTCCCGGCGTACGGTTCGACGATGTGCGGCGATGACTTGCCGGGTGGTTTGTCGACGCCGGACGAGTATGGCCAGTTCGCCGAGAAGCTGGTCCAGCGCGGCTACAAGGCCATCAAGTTGCACACTTGGATGCCACCGATCTCCTTCGCGCCGAATCCGCAAATGGACATCCAGGCCTGCGCCGCGGTACGTGAGGCAGTAGGCCCGGACATCGCGTTGATGCTCGACGGTTACCACTGGTACAGCCGCATGGACGCCTTGACCATCGGCAAGGCACTGCAGAAGCTGAATTTCGCCTGGTTCGAAGAACCCATGATGGAAGACTCGGCGGAGTCCTATGCCTGGCTGGCCGCCAACCTGGACATCCCGGTGCTGGGCCCGGAGAGCATCGCCGGCAAGTTCCACAGCCGCGCCAGTTGGGTGACCCAGAAGTCCTGTGACATCCTGCGCGCCGGCGTGGCCGGGGTCGGCGGTATCGGGCCGTGCCTGAAGGTGGCGCACCTGGCCGAGTCGTTCGGCATGGATTGCGAGGTCCATGGCAATGGCGCGGCGAACCTGGCGGTGGTCGGGGCGATCAGCAATTGCCGCTGGTACGAACGCGGCCTGCTGCACCCGTTCCTCGACTATGAAGAGGTCCCGGCGCATCTCAACAGCATCGTCGACCCCATGGACGCCGACGGTTTTGTGCATCTATCCGACCGGCCGGGCTTGGGCGAGGACATCAACTTCGCGTATATCGAGGCCAACACCGTGTCCCGACATTGAGCCTGTTCCACGCCTGAGGCCGATGACGGCCCGGGCGACAAGTCTTTATAAATATAAGAAAGGACTGAACCATGAATCTCTGGCCCAAGCGCCTGACCAGGCTGCTGTGTGTCACCGTGGCCCTGTGCGCAGTGCAGGTGCCCGTCAGCCTGGCCCAAGGCGAAACGCCCCCCGACCAATTGGTGGTGGGCATGAGCATGATCAACCTGTTGTCCCTGGACCCTGCCGCGGCGACGGGCCTGGAGGTCGCGGAGGTCAACGCCAACGTCTATGACATGCTCCTGGAACAGGACGCGGCGCAGCCGGACACGCTGATTCCAGCCCTGGCGAAAACCTGGGACATCAGCCCCGACCGCACGCGCCTGACCTTCCAATTGCGCGACGACGTTCGGTTTCACTCGGGTGCGCCCCTGACCGCCCAAGACGTCGCCTGGTCGTTGCAGCGCGTCGTCACCCTCAACCGCGCCCTGGCCTCCACCTGGAAGGCCTACGGTTTCACCGCCGACAACGTGGTCAAACTGATGCGCGCCGAAGGGCCGCACACCTTTGTGATGGAGTTGCCACGGGTCACCGACCCGATGCTGGTGCTCAACACCCTGGCGACCTCACCCAGCGCCTTCATCATCGATCGCAGCATCGCTTTGCAGCATCAGGTCGGCGACGACCAGGGCGCGGCGTGGCTGGCGACGCACACGGCTGGGTCCGGCGCGTTCAAGCTCGACATCTGGCGGGCCAACGATGTGATCCTGATGAGCCGCAATGACGACTATTGGCGCGGCGCGCCGAAGTTGCGCCGGGTGATCATGCGCAACATGACCGAGTCCCAGGCCCTGCGCCTGATGGTCGAGCGCGGTGACCTGGACGTCGCCCGCGGCATGGCGGCCACTGACATCAAGGCCTTGGGCAAGGTCGACGAAGTGCGCATCCAGAGCATCGCCCGCGGCACGCTGTACTACGTGGCGATGAGCATGCAGCAACCGCTGTTCCAGGACATCCGCGTGCGCCAGGCCGTCCGCCTGCTGATCGACTACCAGGGCATCAACGACGTGGTCATGCCGCACTACGGCGTGATCAACCAACGGCCCCTGCAGTTGGGGCTAGCGGCGCGCCTGGACGATCCGGGTTATCGCCTGGACGTGGCCGAGGCCAAGCGCCTGCTGGCGGCGGCCGGGCATGCCGAAGGCTTCAAGGTGACGATTCGTTCACTGACCGATCCGCCGTTCATCAACATCGCCACCAGCCTGCAAGCGACGCTGGCCCAGGCGGGGATCCAGGCGACGATCATCACCGGCACCGGCAACCAGATCTATGGGGCGATGCGCGACCGTCAGTTCGACATCCTCGTTGGTCGTGGCGGTGGTGGGGCGGAGCGGCATCCCCATTCGAGCCTGCGGGCCCTGGTGTACAACCCGGACAACCGCACCGAAGCCAAGCTGAGCAACTTCCAGGGCTGGCGCACCTCGTTTTTCGACCCGCAGCTCAATCAACTGATCGAGCAGGCCGAGCGCGAGCGTGACCCCGAGCGTCAGCGGGAAATCTATGGGCGGATCCAGACCCTCTACGACCAACAGGCCGGGGCGATCATGCCGGTCTCGCAGATGGTGGACGAAGTGGTGATCCACGCGGATGTGCGCAACTACATCGGCCACACCGCCGCGACCACGCGTCTTCGCGACGTCTACAAGCAGCGCTGAAATCGACGGCCACAGGGCCAAGGCAGGAATGAACATGTCGACTGCATCCTTTTCAATCTGGACCACCCGGGCCGCTTCGGCGACCCGGCGCGGCGGCTCGGTGGCGGTGACGCTGCTGGGGTTGCTGCTGCTGACTTTCTTTATTGGGCGGGTGATGCCCCTGGACCCGGTGCTGGCCATCGTCGGCCCGGACGCCGACGCCTCGGCCTACGCCCAGGTGTACAAGGAGCTGGGCCTGGACAAGCCGTTGTGGACCCAGTTCGCGATCTACCTCGGCGACCTGCTGCACGGTGACTTCGGCATGGCCTTGCTGACCGGCAATCCGGTCATCACTGACATCGCCCGGGTCTTCCCGGCTACGTTGGAACTGGCCACGCTCGCCATCCTGTTCGGCGTGTTGGCGGGTTTGCCGCTGGGTGTCTACGCAGCGACCCATCAGGGCCGTGCCGGCGACCATGTCGCGCGGCTGATCACCCTGTTCGGTTACTCCACGCCGATTTTCTGGATCGGCATGATGGCCTTCCTGGTGTTCTACGCCTGGCTGGGTTGGGCCGGCGGCGTCGGGCGCATCGGCCTGGCCTATGACGGGTTGATTCCGAAACACACCGGGCTGTTGCTGATCGACACCGCCTGGTCCGGCGAGTGGGAAGCCTTTCGCAGTGCGCTGCGGCACATCCTGTTGCCGGCGGTGATTCTCAGCTTCAACTCGGTCGCCTACATCAGCCGCATGACTCGCAGCTTCATGCTCGAGCAACTGTCCCAGGAATACATCATCACTGCTCGGGTCAAGGGCTTGTCCCAGCGCCGCATCGTCTGGGGCCATGCCTTCGGCAACATCCGCGTGCAGCTGTTGACCATCGTCGCCCTGGCCTATGGCGGCCTGTTGGAAGGTGCGGTTTTGATCGAAACCGTGTTCGCCTGGCCGGGCTTCGGCCAGTACCTGACGAGCAGTTTGTTGCTCGGCGACATGAACGCGGTGATGGCCTGCGTGCTGTTGATCGGCCTCATCTTCGTGACGCTGAACCTGATCAGCGATGCGCTGTACAAGATCTTCGACCCGAGGACTCGCTAATGAACCTGCCCCTTGCTTCCAGCGCCCCTGGCAGCGCTACGTTGCCGGCTTCCAGCACGGCGGCGATGGTCGCCAGCACCTTGCGCCTGTTGCGTTTTTTGCTGCGCAACCCGATGACCTTCGCCGGCCTGATCGTCGTCGCGACCCTGATGCTGGTCGCCATCTTCGCCCCCTGGATCGCCGGCCACGACCCGCTGTTGCAGAACCTCGCCGGCGCCTTGCAGGCACCCAGCAGCGCGCACTGGTTCGGCACTGACGAATACGGTCGCGATGTGTTCGCGCGGTTGGTGTATGGCTCGCGCATCACCCTGTACATCGTCTTGCTGGTGACGGTGATCGTCGGCCCCATCGGCCTGTTGGTCGGCACGGTTTCCGGTTACTTCGGCGGTTGGGTCGACAGCCTGTTCATGCGCATCACCGACATCTTCATCTCGTTCCCCAGCCTGGTCCTGGCGCTGGCTTTCATCGCGGCCCTCGGCCCGGGCCTGGAGCATGCGGTGATTGCCATCGCACTCACGGCCTGGCCGCCGATTGCCCGGCTCGCCCGCGCCGAAACCCTGCCGCTGCGCAACGCCGACTTCGTCGTCGCGGTGCAGCTCCAGGGCGCGTCGAGCACCCGGATCATCCTGCGCCACATCATCCCGATGTGCCTGTCGTCGGTGATCATCCGCCTGACTATGAACATGGCGAGCATCATCCTCACCGCCGCCGCCCTGGGCTTTCTCGGCCTCGGCGCCCAGGCACCGTTGCCGGAGTGGGGCGCGATGATCTCCACCGGGCGCCGCTACATGCTCGAAAGCTGGTGGCTGGTGGCAGCGCCGGGTGCGGCGATCATGCTGGTCAGCCTGGCCTTCAACCTGTTGGGCGACGGCTTGCGCGACGTCCTCGACCCCCGCAGCCAATCCTGAGGAACCGGCCATGACTGAGATAAAACTTGCGGTACAGGATTTGTGCGTTGAGTTTCGCAACGCAGGCAAAACCTCCCTGGCGGTGCGTGATGTGTCGTTCACCCTGGGGCGTGAAAAGCTCGCCATTGTCGGCGAGTCCGGTTCGGGCAAATCCACCGTTGGCCGCAGCCTTCTACGCCTGCATCCGCCGACGGCGCGGGTCACCGCCAAGACCTTGCGCTTCGCCGATATCGACCTGTTGGCCGCCAGCGAAAAGCAGATCCAGGCGATTCGCGGCGCACGCATGTCGATGATCATGCAAGACCCCAAATACTCGCTGAACCCGGTGGTGCGGGTCGGCGAGCAAATCGCCGAGGCGTACCTGGCCCATCACAAGGTGCCCCATCGCGAAGCCCGCGAGCGGGCGCTGGACATGCTCGCCAAGGTGCACATTCGCGATCCCCGGCGGGTCTATGACCTGTACCCCCACGAGGTTTCGGGCGGCATGGGCCAGCGGATCATGATCGCCATGATGGTGATCACCGATCCCCAGGTGATCATCGCCGACGAACCCACGTCGGCGCTGGATGTGTCGGTGCGCCGACAAGTGCTCAACGTGCTGGAGGAGTTGGTCAGCGAGCGTGACCTGGGGCTGATTTTCATCAGCCACGACCTGAACCTGGTGCGCCACTTCTGTGACCGCGTGCTGGTGATGTACGCCGGGCGCGTGGTCGAGTCGATTGCCGCCGCCGACCTGGATCACGCCACCCATCCCTACACCCAAGGCCTGCTGGCCGCACTGCCGAGCCTGGACCATCGGCGCGCCACGCTGCCGGTGCTGCAGCGTGACCCCCATTGGTTGAATGCTTGAGGAGCCTGTCATGAGCATGATTGAAATCGCCGGCCTGAACCTCAGTTTTGGCACCGGCGCGGCACTGAACGCCGTATTGCACGACGTCGATTTGAGCGTGGCCGAAGGCGAGGCATTCGGCCTGGTGGGGGAGTCCGGTTCGGGCAAGACCACCGTGCTGCGCTGCCTGGCCGGGCAGTACCAGCACTGGACGGGACGGCTGCACGTCGCGGGTCAGGCGGTGACGCGCAAGCTGCCGCTGAACCACTACCGCACCGTGCAGATGGTGTTCCAGGACCCGTATGCCTCGTTGCATCCGCGCTACACCATCGATGCCGCGTTGCAGGAACCGCTGCGTATCCATGGCATCGACGGGCGCGCCCAGAAGGTCAGCGAGATCTTGCGCAAGGTCGGCTTGAACGACAGCTTTCGCTTCCGTTATCCGCATCAGTTGTCCGGTGGCCAGCGCCAACGGGTGGCGATTGCCCGGGCGCTGATCCTGCGTCCCCGGGTGCTGTTGCTGGACGAGCCGACTTCGGCGCTGGACGTCTCGGTGCAGGCGGAAATCCTCAACCTGCTGGCCGACTTGCGCCGCCAGGAAGGATTGACCTACCTGATGGTCACCCACGACCTGGCGGTGGTGGCGCATCTGTGCGATCGACTGGCGGTGATGCAGCAGGGCCGGGTGGTGGAGACGCTCGACAGTCATCTGCTGGCGAGCGATGGCGCCACCCATGCGTACACCCGTTTGCTGGTGCAAGCCAGCCGCGACATACAGCGAATACCTATCGCTGTCTGAGGTAACTGTTTCGTAGCACGTGTTTTAACCCGAAGAAGACGTTGAACCGCAGGTTTCAATGCCGCGCACGCGCTCGCCTGTGATTTGGCGTTCAACCCAACTAAATCATTCAACTAACAAGAATAAAAAACATGAAAAAGACACTCGTCGCGCTGTCCCTCGCTTCCTTGTTCACTTCCATTGTTGCCGTGGCCGACACCGGTTATATCAACGTACGCCACCAGTATGCGGAACAAACCCGCATGCACGCCGACCGCGCCAAATTCGGTATGCGGCTGGACAACGGCGTGGGATTGGAAGGTGAACTCAAATACAAGACCGCCGGTGATCGCGAAGACGTCGCCTTCGACAACACCGTTGGCAGTGGCCATGAATTCACCGTCAACTACCAGCACAAGATCAATGATCGCTGGACGCTGACGCCCTCGTTCGCCATGGAAAGCGATGAGGAATCCACCACCTACAAGATGGGCATGCGCCTGGGCTACAAGATCACCAAGGAGCTGAGCATCGCCGGACGCTACCGTTACGATTCCTCCAAACTCGACCGCGACAAGATCGACCGTGACGTACCGGACAACGGTCAGGACGATCAGAAGATCCATCGCTACGACGTGTACATCAACTACGCCAACCAAGGGCCGTGGGCGTATGAATATCAACTGACGTACTTCGATGCCAACTACATCCGTTATAACGGCGGCACCGACGACTATGAGCAGAATGCCGTGGTCAAGTACAAGTGGGACAAACGCTGGGTGCCGTTCTTTGAAGTGGGTGATATCAAAGTCAACTCCGTCGACAATGATCGCCAACTGCGTCTGCGGGTGGGTATTCAATACAACTTTTTCTGAGTTGTGGAGCGGGCCTACAGACAGCACTGCTGATTCAAGGAATAGATGAACCTGTGGCGAGGGAGCTTGCTCCCGCTGGGCTGCGCAGCAGTCCTTCTTTGTGGGCGCTTCGCGCCCAAGCGGGAGCAAGCTCCCTCGCCACAGGGCCTATGGACGCTTATTCGTTGTAAAAGGCCTGGCGCTGCTGGGTTTCGCACAAGCGCATGCGGCTGTTGCTTAGGTGCAGGTACATGGCCGCCCGCGCCGCGTCGACATTGCCGCTGGCGATGGCGTCGAAGATCTGCTGGTGTTCGGCATTGATCCCCTGAAGATAAGCACTGCGGTCACTTTGCCCGGAATAGGCGGAGTTCATGCGGGTACGCGGGATCAGCTTCGTGCCCAGGTGTTTCATGATGTCGATCAGGTAGTAATTGCCGGCGGCCTTGGCGATTTTCAGATGGAACTGGAAATCGGCATTGATGGTGGTGCCGGACTTTTCCGGCCCTTGCAGCAACGCCTCCAGCGCCTGGGCCAGTTCCGCCAGGGCTTCGGGGGTTGCGCGTTGGGCCGCCATGCCCGCGGCCTGGACTTCCAGGCTCAGGCGAAACTCCAACAGGTTGAGCACATCCGACAACGTCGCAATGGTCGCCGGCCCCAAGGTGAAGCCCTCCGGTGCCGGCATGTCGAGGACAAAAGTACCCACGCCATGGCGCGTTTCCACCAGCCCCGCCGCCTGCAACCGCGACAGCGCTTCACGCACCACCGAACGACTGACGCCTTCGGCCTCCATGATATGCACTTCGGTGGGGAGCTTTTCGCCGCATTTGAGAATGCCGTCGCGCATGCGCTGGGCAAAGCGGTCGACCAGGGTTTCGGCGAGGCGGCGTGGCTTGTTCAATGGAGATAACGCTTGATCCGTCATCGGCGTGCTCTAGTGTGATCAGCGGGCATTATAGTGAGTTTTAGCGCAAGGTCGCGGCTATAATGCCGCGATCGTCTGGCTTTAATGGAAAGGTGCAATGGACCGTGTCACACCCGATCGACGCCTGAGCATGACCCAGCAACTGGTGGTCGACCTGACGCAGCAGATACTGGCCGGCGAGTTGCCCGCAGGCAGCAAGTTACCCACCGAACAAGTGATCATCAAGGAACGCGGCGTAAGCCGGACAGTCGTCCGCGAAGCCATGTCGCGACTCCAGGCCGAAGGCTTGGTGGAAACCCGTCATGGCATCGGCACCTTCGTGGTGGACACCGCCCGCCCCGGTGATTTCCAGGGCAGCAAACACGTCAAGGGCGGCGCCTACGATGCGCTGGCCGTCATCGAATTGCGCCTGAGCCTGGAAGTGGAAGCCGCTGGCATCGCCGCCCAACGCGCCACGCCGGAGCAGTTGCAGGCGATGCGAGAAGTGCTCGACGCATCGAATGCCGTTGACCCAACGGATGACGAAAGCGCCCGGCTCGATTTCGAATTTCACCGGCAAATCGCCCAGTGCACCGGCAACAGCTTTTTCATCGACGCCATGGCCCATGTGGGCAATACGTTGATCGCTGTCGTGCAACAGGCTGGACCGGCGGTGACCGGTGAAAATCGGGCGTTGGTGGTGCGTGAGCGGGAGCAGATCTACGCGGCGTTGGCGCGGCATGACGGGGAAGCCGCGCGGGCGTCGATGCGGTTGCATTTGATCAACATGCAGCAGCGGGTCCAGGGTGCGGTGGAATTGACGACGCAATAACCCCCACCACAACCCCTGTGGGAGCGAGCCTGCTCGCGAAGGCGGCGGCACATCCAACATCACCGCCCCAGACAGACCGCTATCGCGAGCAAGCTTTGCTCCCACAGTTTTTGATCGCAGCACCCAGTTGAAGCTCAGGGCTCCAGCGCCGGTCCCTTCAACTCGATCTGGTTGCCATCCGGATCAAAGCAGTAGATCGACCAACCCTTGCCCTCCGCGCCATAACGCATCTGCGCTTTCTCAACGGTCAGGCCGGCCGAGGCCAGATGAGCGAGGAGGGCCGGTTCATCAAACGGTTCGATACGCAGGCACAGGTGATCGACATTGTGCCCCTGCTTACCCGCCGCCGGCCCGCCCTGGCGACCGAGCGGCCCATCGACGGCCACCAGGTCTATCATCGACACACCGGTGCCCAGATGAAGCATGCCCAGATCGTCCCGGCGCTTCCTGAGCTCACAGCCAAGCACCGAGGTATAAAAAGCGAGGCTGCGCTCGAGGTCTTTTACGCGCAGGACGATGTGGTCAATACGTTGAATCGTGAAGTTCTTCATACGGGCCTCATGTGCTCAGTGCCGCATTGTTTATTGCCACAGGAATTCCGCACGCTATCCGGGCTTCTGATACCGTGCAAAAAACATGATCTGGAGAATGGCATAAGCATGAAGGCTCCACGAATTTTTATGATCCATGCAACCCCATTGGCGATCGAGCCCATCACGGCGGCTTTTGCCCGGCATTGGCCGCAGGCACGGATCATCAATCTGCTCGAGGACTCGCTGCCCCAGGACCGGGTGGAAGAGGGCGAGTTGACCACGAGCATGAAGGCGCGCTTCCTGACGCTGTCCCACTACGCCGTACAAAGCGCAGCGGATGCGATTCTGTTTACCTGCTCGGCGTTTGGCGATGCCATCGACCTGGTTAAACCCGAGGTGACCATTCCCGTGCTCAAGCCGAACGAAGCCATGATCGACCAGGCGCTGAGCCAGGCATCGCGCATTGCTGTACTGGCAACGTTCGAACCCACCATTACCTCGATGATGCCCGAGTTCAGACAAGCGGCAGAGCGCAGTGGCCGCGCGGTGGAAGTGGTGCCTTATTTCGTTCCGGGCGCATTGCAGGCGTTGAAAGACGGCAACCCGCAAGCCCACGATGCCGCCATTGTAGAAATGGCCGCCCGGGTCGAGGGTTGCGACCTGATCTGTTTCGCCCAGTTTTCGATGACCAGTGCTGCCGAACAGGCCCAGGCTCGCTCCGGACTACCGGTATTGACCACACCCGACAGTGCCGTGCTGGCGCTGCGCAAGTTGCTCTAAACGGATGATTTCGTTTCTTCCCAGGATGGATGATTTACCCAATGCCCAAGTTCAACGCTCATCTCGGTTTTCAATTCAATGAAGTGCCTTTTCTACAACGCATCGAAACCGCCGCTGCTGCGGGCTTTCGCGCGGTGGAATTCCCGTCGCCCTATGAGTTCGACGCCAGTCTTCTGGCCGATCATCTGACTCAACACAACCTGCCGTTGATCCAGTTCGCTGCACCGGCTGGCGTGACCAAAGGCATCGCAGCCTTGCACGGCAAGGACGAGGAGTTTCGCAGCGGCTTGCTCCAGGCGGCTCGCTATGCAAAGGCGCTGGCGTGTTCCGATGTCCACATCATGTCGGGCGTTACGACTCAGGAAGACGCCGCGCTTATCTATGGGCGCAATCTGGAGTACGCCGTCAAATTTCTCGAAGACCAGGGTTTGCGGCCGTTGATCGAAGTCATCTGCGTGCAGGAAATGCCGGACTACTACATGTCCGACTTCAGCAAGGCGCAGCAGGTGCTGGAGACGTTCCCGAGTGTCGGGCTGATTCTCGATCTTTACCACGCCCAACGGCTGACCGGGGACGCGGCGGATGTCCTGGCTCGCTTCTATGACCGAACCGTCCATGTGCAAATTGCCGACTGCCCGGGGCGTCATGAACCGGGGACGGGGAGCATGGATTTTGCGGCCTTGTTCGCAGACTTGGAGCGACGTGGCTACCAAGGCTGGATCGGCTGTGAATACCGCCCCACTGGCTCTACCGTGGCAGGCCTTGACTGGATCAAGCAGTTCAGTGCCTGACAAACAGCTAAGCCGGCCTCTCCCAAAAAAAAAGCGGCCAAGTCGGTGGAAAATCTGCCGCCCGTCTATCCTAGGTAGTCCTGAACCAAACGCGGAATCGGCAATCGATCACCCACGGACTCCCACGCCATGAAAAAACAAGAACAAGAAAGCCTCATCCAAACCCTGAAAACCCGCTTCGAAAAAAACCTGAACCGTCACCCAGACATTCCCTGGGCCGACGTCCAGGCCCGGCTCGAAGCCAACCCCAACGCCCTGAAGTCCCTCCAAGCCATGGAAGCCACCGGCGGTGAGCCAGACGTGATCGGCCTCGACCCAAAGACCGGCACTGTCACGTTCTGCGATTGCGCCAAAGAAAGCCCAACCGGTCGCCGAAGCCTCTGCTATGACCGAGCCGCCCTGGATGCGCGCAAGGAGAACAAGCCCAAAGGCAGCGCCATCGAAATGGCCGAAGAGATGGGCGTCGCGCTGCTGACGGAAGACCAGTATCGGGCCCTGCAGGAACTCGGCGAGTTTGATGCCAAGACATCCAGCTGGCTGGCAACCCCTCCAGCGCTTCGCTCGCTCGATGGGGCGATTTTTGGCGACTACCGATATGGTCGGGTGTTCATCTACCACAATGGCGTGCAGTCGTATTACGCGGCGCGTGGGTTTCGTGGCGTGCTAAGCATCTAAGCAAACCCGTGGCGAGGGAGCTTGCTCCCGCTGGGTTGCGAAGCGGCCCCAAACCCATTCACCGCGGTGCACCAGGAGAAACGGTGTCGGCAGGTTTTGCGGCTGCTGCGCAGCCGAGCGGGAGCAAGCTCCCTCGCCACAAAAGCTCCTGCGTAACCGTCTCACTCAAAAACCAAAACCTCACTCCCCTTGGCCTCAACCATCTCGCCAAACGCCGGCAACCGCGCCACAAACGCCGTCTCGAACGCCAGGTACCGATCCTGCCCCGGCACATAACGGACCTGCGGCTTGACCCGCGTAATATCCTTCGTCGAGAGCTTCACCACCTCGTTACTTTCCTGATTCCAAAACCACGCCAGCGTCTGCGTGCCAAAGGTGTTGGCGCGGTAAGTCCACACCCACCAATCGCCATGCCCTCGCGAAACATGCAGTTGCCCATGAAACGTGCGCAACGTGATGACTTGCTTGGGCTGGGTGACGAGCAGGCGCGTGTCCTGGCGCAGTTCACTGCCGAAACCGTCCAGCATCGCCTTGGTCTTGGTACCGGTCATGAAGTTGAAGCGCCACGCCAGCAGCACGGTGTCCTGATAACCCGCATGCTCAGGGTTCTGCCGCGCGCCTTCGCTGAACAACAGGATCTCGTCGCCCCCCAGGTAAGCGGTTGATGCCCGCAACTTGTAGGCTTCAACGGGCATCCGTTTGGCGACGATGGCCTGGTGCGGCGGGTCTTGATGCCAGACCCAGCACTTCGGGCCGTTGTGCTGCATGAACAGCAAGCGGCGAGGGCCGATGGGCAGGATCGTCAGTTCATCGGCGTATTCGAAAATCACCTCGCTGCGGTCCGCCGTGATCCGCCAGATCCGCGTCAGATGCTCGGGTTCGTAGAGGCGCTGGCGTTCGAATATCTCCGAATCCGCCACCACGCAGGGCTGTTCAAATTCCGGCCATTGCACCCCGGCAGGGCCGAACGCCGCGATCTCATTGCCTTGCCGAATTTCGTATTGGTAGCGGTCGTCCCTGCTGTAATCGCCGCGCACAACCCGACGTTTCCACAGGCTGCGCTGGGCATCGGCATCGATGAGCTGCAAGTCCGCGCCGTCTACACCATCGGTCCGGTGTTCGAGCATGTCCTGCTCCGTGGGCGGCCACTGGTTGTAATCGATCAGGAAGCACAACCACTGGTCTTCGTCCTGCTCGGTGATGGCGGCCCAACCGTTGCGGTAGTTGTCTTCGTGCACATAAGTGTCGCCGGGGTAGTCATGGACCTCCTGCAGCCACTTCACCTTGCCGCGCTTGGGTTTGGCCGGTTTGCGCACTTTCACCGCAGGCGGCTCGATCAACGTCGCCGTGAACCTCGGCTCCCCCTGCGAGCTTTGCCAATGCCTGGCAAACGCCTCGCGCTGATCCGAGGGGAAAACCACCGGCCGATAATCATCGCCACCGGCGTCCAGGTTCCACAAGTCAAACCCCTGGGCCGCCAACACCGGCGCCAGCGCCTCGAAGCAGACCTCGGGCATCTCGTTGGACAGCTCATCCAACAACGCCTCGAACCCCGGCCCGGCAAACACACCGATGTCGGGATAGTAATGCTGCAACAGCCCGAGCACGTCGCTGCCCGGTGTTTTCCAATCGATATGAACCAATGGATCGAATGGCGATTGCATTACGGTGGTCATCCTTGTGATTGCTCTGCGCCGATCTTAGGCAAATCAATAACCCGTGGCGAGGGAGCTTGCTCCCGCT
>NZ_JABWRA010000073.1:0-24137 GCF_014268705.1 Pseudomonas sp. SWRI179
GTGGGAGCGGGCTTGCTCGCGAAAGCGGTCTGCCTGCTGAAACCGTCGTTGGATGTGCCGCCGTCTTCGCGAGCAGGCTCGCTCCCACAGGAGACCTGCGGCGTGCACAAAACCAGCCTCCACAACCGACCCCATGTGGGAGCGAGCCTGCTCGCGATGACGGCTTCGACAACAGCGCAAATCCCCCGGCCCTGCCCGTGAGGTGGCGATGAAACCGATAACCATCATCGGCGCCGGCCCGGCGGGTATCCGTGCCGCGCAGACCCTGGTCGCCCACGGCCTGTACCCCGTGCTGCTGGACGAAGCCGCCCGCGGTGGCGGGCAGATCTATCGGCGCCAACCGGCCAATTTCAAGCGCCCGCCGGACAAGCTCTATGGCTTCGAAGCACACAAGGCCAATGCTATCCACCAGACCCTCGACCAATTGCGCGGACAGCTCGATTACCGTCCCGATACCCTGGTATGGAATGCCGAGGCCGGCCTGCTCGATACTTTGCATGCAGGCCGCGCCGATCGCCTCGAATACGCCGGCGTGATTGTCGCAACCGGCGCCACCGACCGGGTCCTGCCCGTGCCGGGGTGGACCCTGCCCGGGGTGTACAGTCTGGGCGCGGCGCAGATCGCCCTGAAGTTCCAGGGGTGCGCCATCGGCGAACGGGTGGTGTTCGCCGGCAGCGGCCCGTTGTTGTACCTGGTGGCCTATCAATACGCCCGAGCCGGCGCGAATGTGGTCGCAGTCCTCGACAGCTCACCTTTTAGCGCCCAGGTCCGTGCCCTGCCCGACCTGCTGGTACAACCGACCACCCTCGCCAAAGGCCTGTATTACCGCGCCTGGCTGACCGTCCATGGCATCGCCGTGCATCAAGGTGCGAGCCTGGCGCGTGTCGAAGGAGAACGGCGGGTGCAGTCGCTGACATGGCGCAACGCAAGCGGCGAACACACACTCGATTGTGACGCGGTGGCCTTCGCCCACGGCTTGCGCAGCGAAACCCAACTGGCCGACCTGTTGGGCTGCGATTTCACCTGGAACACGCTCAATCGCGCCTGGCTGCCCCAACGGGACCGCGCCGGGCGCAGCAGCGTGCCGGGGATCTATCTGGCCGGTGACGGTGCCGGCATCATGGGCGCCGACGCGGCGGAAATGGCCGGTGAACGGGCGGCCCTGGCCTTGCTTGAAGACCTCGGCTACGCCACCGATCCGCAGCGTTGCACGCAACTGGAACAAGCCCTTGAACGCATCGGTCGGTTCCGCGAGGGCCTGGAGCGCGCATTTGCCTTTCCTGAACACTGGGCTGCCAACGCCGCCGATCAACTGATGATCTGCCGCTGCGAAGAAGTCAGCGCTGGCGACATCCGCCGCGTGGTGAGCGAAGGCCATTGGGAAATCAATCGGGTCAAGGCCCATTGCCGGGTCGGCATGGGGCGCTGCCAGGGACGGATGTGCGGTGCCGCCGCCGCGGAAATCATTGCCTGCGAGAGCGGCCGCGCCATCGCCAGCATCGGCCGCTTGCGGGCCCAGGCGCCGATCAAGCCCGTACCGTTCGGCCTGGAGGTCGAGCCATGATCGAAGTGGATGCGGTGATCATTGGCGGCGGTATCGTCGGCGCCTCGGCGGCGCTGTTCCTGAGCCAGGCCGGACGCCGGGTGGCGCTGTTGGAACGCGACTTCTGTGGCTCGCACTCCAGCGGCGTGAACTACGGCGGTGTACGTCGCCAGGGTCGACCGCTGTCGCAATTGCCCTTGTCGCAACGGGCCCATGAAATCTGGCGCCAGTTGCCCCAGTTGATCGGCATCGACGGCGAGTACCAGCGCAGCGGTCATCTCAAGCTGGCTCGCAGTGCCGCAGACCTGCAAGCGCTGCACGACTACGCCGCCGCCAGCCAAGGCTTCGGCCTGGATTTGCAACTGCTTGATCGCACGGCCCTGCGCGCGCGCTTTCCGTGGGTCGGCACCGTCGCGGTCGGGGCGTCGCTGTGCCCGGAAGACGGCCATGCCAATCCGCGCCTGGTGTCGCCAGCCTTCGCCCAGGCCGCGCGCCGGCAGGGTGCGCAAGTCCACGAACAATGCGCCGTCAGCCATGTTGAGCACGACGGCCAGCGCTTTATTGTACGCACCGCAACGGGCCTGACGTTCCACGCGCCCTGGCTACTGAACTGCGCCGGTGCCTGGGCCAGCCAGTTCGCCGCGCAATTTGGCGAAGCGGTGCCGATGCACGCCGGGCACCCGGCGATGCTGGTCACCGAACCCTTGCCCTTGGTCATGGATGCCAGCACTGGCGTCGAGGGCGGTGGCATCTACGCCCGCCAGGTCTCGCGCGGCAATTGCGTGCTGGGAGGCGGCCAAGGTTTTGCGCTGGATGCCGCTCGCGCCCGGCCCGGCCAGAGCGCCGTGTTGGACATTCTGCGCCAGGCCGTCGAGCTCTACCCGTTTTTGCAAGGCGCCCAGGCGATTCGTACCTGGAGCGGCACTGAAGGTTACCTGCCCGATCGCCAACCGGTGATCGGCCACAGCAGCACCCAGCCCGGTCTGTTGCACGCGTTCGGCTTTGCCGGCGCGGGCTTCCAGATCGGCCCGGCGGTGGGCCAGGCGCTCACCGAGATCATCTGCAGCGGGGCTTCGTCCACGCCGCTGGATGCGTTTTCCATCACCCGGTTTCACTCCATCTCCGTTGCTTGATAGAGGAAGGTCGCGCCAATGAATAACGTCAAACGCAGTGCACTGTTCGGTTTCTGCTCGCTGGGTTCCGCTTGCCTGGGCGCCCTGCTCCCGGTCACCCAGGCGTTGGCCGAGCCGACGCTTTACCTGGGCATGAACGGCGGCACCATGGAGCGGCTCTACGCCGACAAGGTCTTGCCGGCTTTCGAGAAAGCCAACAACGTCAAAGTCGTCATCGTGCCCGGCACCTCCGCCGACATCCTGGCGAAAGTCCAGGCCAGCAAGGGCAACCCGCAGATGCACGTGATGTTCCTCGATGACGGCATCATGTACCGCGCCATCGCGATGGGGTTGTGCGACAAACTCGAGGACAGCCCGACCCTGGCACAGATCCCGGCCAAGGGACGCATCAAGGATCAGGCCGTGGCGGTCAGCCTCGGTGTGACGGGGCTCGCCTACAACACCCGGCTGTTCAAGGAAAAAGGCTGGAATACGCCCACCTCCTGGATGGACCTGGCCGATCCGCGCTTCAAGGACAAAGTGGTGTTCCAGTCGATGGCCTCGTCTACCTTCGGCCTGCACGGATTCTTGATGTTCAACCGGATCCAGGGCGGGAGCGAAACCGACGTCGAGCCGGGCTTCAAGGCGTGGCCGAACACGGTGGGCCGCAATGTGCTGGAGTACATCCCGAGCTCGGCGAAGATATCCGAAATGCTGCAAACCGACGAAGCCGCGCTATTCCCCCTGACACCGACCCAGGTGACCGCGTTGAAACTCAAGGGCATGCCGGTGGAATATGCCCAGCCGAAGGAAGGCGCCGTGGTCCTCAACGTCGCCGAATGCGCCATCGCGCAGAACACCCAGCCGGAACTGGCGCAAAAACTTGCAGAGTTCCTGCTGACCCCGCAAGCCCAGGCCATCGCCCTGGAAGAAGGCGACCAGATTCCGTCCAACCCCAACACCCCGACCACCGACAAGACCCGTGGCCAGGTAGAGGCGATGAAGCAATACCTGGAGACAGCGATTGCCGTGGATTGGGACCAGGTCAACGAACAACGCCCGGCCTGGAACGCCCGCTGGAACCGCAGTGTCGAGCGCTAGGACACGCTTTGCAGTTATCATGCGGCCAATTCACACCGAATTGAACAGATAACCTGTGGCGAGGGAGCTTGCTCCCGCTGGGCTGCGAAGCAGACCCCAAGCCTGACACCAAGGTGTGTCAGCCTGATTGCATGGCCGCTTTTGGGGCTGCGATGCAGCCCAGCGGGAGCAAGCTCCCTCGCCACAGGTCTGTGCTGGTTTCAGTATTTGTGCCCGCCCCTTGATCAACAGCGAACCCTCCCATGCACACCCTCGCCCAACTACGCGCCGGCCAGCTCTCGGGGATTACCCGGCTGGACCTGGCCTGCGGCTTGACGGAGTTTCCCCGGGAAATCTTCGAGCTGGCCGATTCCCTCGAGATCCTCAACCTCAGCGGCAATCAGCTGGACACGCTGCCCGACGACCTGCATCGGCTGCCCCACCTGCGTGTGTTGTTCTGCTCGGATAACCGCTTCACCGAACTGCCCGAATGCCTGGGCCGTTGCAGCGCGTTGACCATGGTTGGTTTCAAGGCCAACCGCATCACCCGTGTCACGGGCGTCGCGCTGCCGCCAAGGCTGCGCTGGTTGATCCTGACCGATAACGACGTCGAAGAGTTGCCCGACGAGCTGGGCCAACGCCCGCACCTGCAAAAACTGATGCTGGCCGGTAACCGTTTGCAGCAGTTGCCGGCGAGCCTGGGCCAGTGTCATCGCCTGGAACTGCTGCGCATCGCCGCCAATCAACTGACCGAACTGCCGCAATGGTTGTTGGAACTACCGAGCCTCAGTTGGCTGGCCTACGCCGGCAACCCGCTGGAAGCCCAAGCGGAAGCGGCGGCCCTGAATACCACTGTGCCTATCGACTGGTCGCAACTGGCGCTGCAACAACCACTGGGTGAAGGCGCATCCGGGGTGATTTTCCAGGCGCTCTGGCAAGCCCCCGGCCAGGTGGCGCGAAACGTCGCCGTGAAGCTATACAAAGGCCAGATGACCAGCGACGGCTCGCCCCTGCATGAAATGCATGCCTGCATCACGGCCGGTCGACACCCGAACCTGATCGACGTGTTGGGCCAAGTCACCGGGCACCCCGAGCAACAGGCCGGGCTGGTGATGGCGCTGATCGAGCCCAGCTACCGCAACCTCGCCGGGCTGCCGAGCCTGGCGTCATGCACCCGCGACGTGTATGCCGATGATCTGCGCCTGAGCGCCCCGGCGGCATTGCGCATCGCTCACGGCATCGCCTCGGCGGCGGCGCACCTGCACCGCCAAGGCATCACCCACGGCGATCTCTACGGGCACAACATCCTGTGCAATGACCAGGGCGATTGCCTGCTGGGCGATTTTGGCGCGGCGTCGTTCCACGCCATCACGGATAACCTGCAAACCCGCGCACTGCAACGCATCGAGGTGCGGGCCTTCGGGATTCTGCTGGGGGAATTGCTGGCGCGGATCGAACCGGCGCTCGCGGCACAGGATCTTGCATGGCTGCAGGATTTGCAGGCGCGCTGCTGTCAGCCGGAGGTGCTGGCACGGCCGGGGTTCGATGAGATTGAAGGTTTGCTCCGTGACCGTGGCGAGGGAGCTTGCTCCCGCTGGGCTGCGAAGCAGCCCTGATCCGGCACCGCGGTCTGTCAGTAAGACCGCGTCGGCCCATTTGCGACGGCTTCGCCGCCGAGCGGGAGCAAGCTCCCTCGCCACAGGGTGTACTGCTTACCCCGCCAACCCGACAAACATGTCCTGCACGTCATCGTGATTGTCGAGGCCTTCGAGGAAGGCTTCGACTTCGGCCATCTGCTCATCGCTCAAGCCGCTGACCGGGTTCTTCGGCTGGTAGCCCAGCTTGGCCGACAACACGGTGAAGCCCTGCTCCGGCAAGGCCTTCTGTACCGCATCGAGGTCGGCAGGGTCGGTGATAAACAACGTCGCGCCTTCGTCACCCGGCTCGAAATCCTGGGCACCGGCCTCGATGGCGGCCATTTCCGGATCGGCATCCGGGCTGTCCGGCGCGGCTTCGATCATGCCGACATGGTTGAAGTCCCACGCCACCGAACCCGAGGCGCCCAGTTGGCCCTTGCGGAAGGCGACGCGAATTTCGGCCACGGTACGGTTGATGTTATCGGTCACGCATTCAACGATCAGCGGCACCTGGTGCGGCGCGAACCCTTCGTAGGTGACGCGGTGGTATTGCACGGTTTCACCGAGCTGGCCAGAACCTTTCTTGATCGCGCGTTCCAGGGTCTCGCGGGGCATCGAGGCCTTTTTCGCCTGCTCGACCACCAGACGCAAGTGCGCGTTGGTCGCGGTATCAGCGCCGTTGCGTGCGGCAATGGTGATTTCCTTCACCAGCTTGCCGAAGATCTTGCCCTTGGCGTTGGCAGCCGCTTCTTTGTGTTTAACCTTCCACTGTGCGCCCATTACTCACTCTCTTGTCTGACGCGCCGAGACATCTGCCGGCCGGCGCTGTGGCGCAAGTTTATACGGCCTAAACCGGCTGATCGACCAAAAAATTCACCCTGTCGGATCGACATTTTCACAGTGTGTTGTAGGGCGTTTCTGAAATAGCGGCTCACAAGCACCATTTCCTCCCGTGGTTTCGTACCCTCTGTGCCTCTCTCCCCGCCAGTAGGAGGCGCGATGCGCAACGACACGGAAAGTCCCTTCAGCCTGACGCTCACGCAAAGCGATTTACAGTTGCAAGTCTTGCGCTTCAATGGCCGCGAAGCCCTCAACCAGCCGTACCGTTTCGACCTCGAATTGATCGGCCTGGCCCCGCCGATAAACCCCGACCTGCTATTGGGGCACCCGGCCTTCCTGCGCCTGGACCGCGACTCGGGTATCCATGGGATTATCCACAGCATCAGCCTGAGCGCCCCGGCACCGCGGCGTATCGGTTATCGCTTGACCTTGGTTCCCTACCTGCAGCAATTGGAACAAGGCCCACGGCGCCGGGTTTTCCATCGGCTCAGGGTGGTGCAGGTGCTGCAACGCCTGCTGGAAGACAACGGCCTGCCCGCCGACAGCTATCGTTTCGAGCTGCCCCACGGGCAGTATCCATGCCGCCCATTCTGCATCCAGTACGACGAAAGCGACCTGACCCTCCTGCAACGGCTGTGCGAGGAAGAAGGCATTCATTACCACTTCGAACACACCCCCCAGGGCCACGTCCTGGTGTTTGCCGAAGACCCGAAGAGTTTTCCCACACGGCCCGTCGAACTGTCCCTGCGCCCGAACGACAATTCGATACCGGCCATCAAGCGCTTGTATTTGCGTCACCACGGGATGCTGCCTGGCTTGCCCATCGGGTTCAGCGATCGGGCCACGACCGACACCGAGGCCTGGGCGGCGAATCAACCCATTGAGCAGATCGACCATGAGGCCATGCACGGCGACCCGGCCTTGACTCACCGGTACCAGGCCGGTCGCCGCCACCTGGAACGGTTACGCTGTCGGCAGCGGGAAATCCATGGCCACAGTGACCAACCCGCCCTGCACGGCGGCGACATCGTGCAGATCTGCGAGCACCCGGTTTCCACGTTCAACGATCAATGGCTAATCACCGAGGTCCAGCACCGCGGCCGGCAGTTTTCGATTCTTGAACCGGACCTCCCCACCACATCGTCGGCCCGTGACTACCACAACCGCTTCACCGCCATCCCCTGGGCCACGGTGTTCAGGCCGGCCCTCAAACACCCCAAGCCCTGCATCCCCGGGTATCACCGGGCCCATGTACTCGGCCATCCCGGCCAACCGGCCCAGTCCGATGAGCGCGGGCAAGTCAGCGTCAGCCTCTGGGCGCCGGACCAGGAAGGCATCACGTTGCCCGTGTCGCGACTGACGCTGAACAACAGCCCCTCGCTGAGGGCCGGCAGCGAAGTGCTGGTCAGTTTTCTCGATGGCGACCCCGACCGGCCGGTGCTGTGCCCAGGGACTGTCGATACCGGCGCAGGACACGCCGCCGCCCCACCGAAACCGTTCCGTGGCAACCCTGATGCCGGACTTCTGTTGGACTGGCTGCTGAACCCGCCAAACTTCACGCCCTGAGCCGGCGCGTGGCTTCTTGCCGGCAAACCTGATCTGGCTCAAGCAAACCCAGCGAAACGGGCATACAGTGGAGACACAACGCCGCTCTAGACGGCGCTTTGCCCTGATTGCTGGAGATACCGCGATGCCCTGGAAAAACTCGGAAAGCCGCTACAGTACCGTCACGGTAACCTTGCATTGGCTGATGCTGGTGCTGCTGGCCGTGGTTTATGCCTGCATTGAGTTGCGGGGAATTTTCCCCAAGGGCAGTGGTGGCCGGACCCTGATCAAGGAAGCGCATTTCATGCTTGGCCTGACCGTGTTCCTGCTGGCCTGGCTGCGCCTGTTCGCCCGCACCAGGGGCAAGGCACCGGCAATTTTCCCGGCCTCCCCCGCCTGGCAAACCCTCCTCGCCCGCCTGATGCACTGGGCGCTGTATGTATTCATGATCGCCATGCCGCTGCTGGGCTGGCTGATCACCAGCGCCGAAGGGCACCAGGTGATGTTCTACGGTTTCGATTTGCCGTTGCTCATCGATCAAGACAAGGACTTTGCCAAGCAACTGGAAGGCTGGCACGTGCTCGGCGGCACCATCGGCTATTGGTTGATTGGCCTGCATGCCTTGGCGGGGCTGTATCACCACTACGTGGTACGCGACAACACGCTGTTGCGGATGATGCCCAAACGCGGCTGATCGCTGTCAGTCGAACCCTCGGCGCCCCTGCAGGCCGCCGGTGTGGACAAAAATCAAACGGGTGCCAGGGGTAAACCTTCCGGCCTCGACGTGCACCTTGAGCGCCATCAAGGCCTTGCCGGTGTACAACGGTTCCAGTTCGATGGCCGCCGTGGTTTCGATGAAGGCAGTCAGCTCGGCATCGACCCGGGCGAAGCCACCACGGCTGCCGTCGAGCAATTCATAACGCGGATGACAAAGCCCCGCCTCCCCCACGATGCGCTCGACCTGCTGGGCCACGCCATGGTCCGGGGGCACCGCCAGCACACCGTAGACCGCACGCTTGCCCGCTTCGGCCAGCACCAGCCCGGCCAGTGATGTTCCCGTGCCGCAGGCCAGCCACCAGCCGTGATAATCCGCCCACCCCAACGCCGCCAATTGTTGACCGACACTGGCCGCCCAGGCCATGCAGCCTTGTGCCCCAGGCAATCCCGAACCGCCCTCGGGCACCGGGTGCAAATGTGGATAGCGGGCCTGCCACGGCCCCCAAAAACCTGGGGCATGTCGCTCTCGGTATCCGCCATAACCCAACCAATGCAATTCCATGCCGAATGCTGTCAGGTCGCGCACCGTCGGTGTGCCCTGGGGGTGACCGCGCAGCAGCCCGACCGTGGGAAACCCGAAGCGCTTGCCGGCCGCCGCCAGCGCATGCAAATGATTGGAATAGGCCCCGCCCAGGCTCATGACACCCTCGGCACCGGCCTCCTGGGCGGCGCGCAGATGATGGATCAGTTTGAACCACTTGTTGCCGCTGATCAGTGGATCGATCCGGTCCAGGCGCAACACCGCCACTTCAACACCGGCACGGGCGAGCCAGTCCAGGTGAAGGGGTTCGAGTCGGGGTTGGGGATGCCAGTCGAGGGCAGGAAGCAGCATGGCGGCAGGCCGGAGGAAATAGGCTGGCATCTTACCAGCTTGGTCGCGAAGAACCTGACACCACCAAAACCTGTGGGAGCGGGCTTGCTCGCGAAGAGGCAGGCACATCCAATATTTTCATTGACTGACACACCGCCTTCGCGAGCAAGCCCGCTCCCACCTGGAATCGGCGGCGACCTTGGCTTCCATATTTGCAAGCTAAGGTCGCGCCCACAGTTTTTGTGCCTTACAACTGCGCCGCCAACCGCGAGCCCTGGTTGATCGCCCGCTTGGCATCCAGCTCAGCCGCCACATCGGCACCGCCGATGAGATGAACGGTCTGCCCTGCCGCTTCCAGGCCTTCCTGCAACTCACGCAGCGGATCCTGGCCGGCGCAGATCACGATGTTGTCCACGGCCAGCACTTGCGGCTCGCCGGCTTCGCCGATGCGGATGTGCAGGCCGTCGTCGTCGATCTTCAGGTACTCGACGCTGTTGAGCATCTGCACCTGCTTGTTCTTCAGGCCCGTGCGGTGAATCCAGCCGGTGGTCTTGCCCAGGCCGTCACCGACCTTGGACGTCTTGCGTTGCAGCAGGAATACCTGGCGTGCCGGTGCATGGGGTTCGGCCTTGATCCCGGCGACACCGCCGCGCGCTTGGAGATGGGTATCGATCCCCCACTCCTTCCAGAACGCCTCACGGTCCTGGCTGGTGGCGACGCCCTGGTGAACCAGGAACTCCGACACGTCGAAGCCAATACCGCCGGCACCGATCACCGCGACACTGCGCCCCACCGGCTTGCGTTCGAGGATCACGTCCAGGTAGCTCAAGACCTTGGCATGCTCCACCCCGGGAATCGCCGGCACCCGGGGGGCGATGCCGGTGGCGAGGATGATCTCGTCGTAACCGCCGGCCACCAATTGCGCCACATCCACCCGGGTGTCGAGGCACAGCTCGACATGACTGGTCTGCAATTTGCGCTTGAAGTAGCGCAGGGTTTCGAAGAACTCTTCCTTGCCCGGCACGCGCTTGGCGACGTTGAACTGGCCACCGATTTCGCTGGCCGAATCGAACAGCGTCACCTGGTGCCCGCGTTCGGCCGCCACCGTGGCCGCGGACAACCCGGCCGGGCCAGCGCCAACCACGGCGATTTTCTTCACCTGGGTCACCGGCAGGTAGTTCAGCTCGGTTTCGTGGCAGGCCCGCGGGTTGACCAGGCAACTGGTGAGCTTGCCGCCGAAGGTGTGGTCCAGGCACGCCTGGTTGCAGCCGATGCAGGTGTTGATTTCATCGCTGCGACCGGCAGCCGCCTTGTTGACGAACTCCGGATCGGCCAGGAACGGCCGCGCCATGGAAACCATGTCGGCATCGCCTTCGGCCAGGATCTGCTCGGCCACTTCCGGGGTGTTGATGCGGTTGGTGGTGATCAGCGGGATGTTCACCGAACCGCGCAGCTTGGCCGTGACTTTGCTGAACGCCGCCCGTGGAACCTTGGTGGCGATGGTGGGAATCCGTGCTTCGTGCCAACCGATACCGGTGTTGATGATCGTCGCGCCGGCCTGCTCGATGGCCTTGGCCAACTGGACGATTTCGTCCCAGGTGCTGCCGCCTTCCACCAGGTCAAGCATCGACAGGCGAAAGATGATGATGAAGTTCGGGCCTACCGCCTCGCGCACCCGACGGACGATTTCCACCGGCAGGCGCATGCGGTTTTCATAGCTGCCGCCCCAACGGTCGGTACGGTGGTTGGTATGAGCCGCCAGGAACTGGTTAATGAAATAACCTTCCGAGCCCATGATCTCGACGCCGTCATATTCCGCCTTCTGGGCCAGGACCGAGCAAGTGACGAAATCGCTGATCTGCTTCTCGATACCCTCCTCGTCCAGTTCCTTGGGCTTGAATGGGTTGATCGGCGCCTGGATCGCACTCGGTGCCACTTGCTTGGGGCTATAGGCGTAGCGCCCGGCGTGAAGAATCTGCATGCAGATCTTGCCGCCGGCCTCATGCACGGCCCGGGTGACGATCTGGTGCTTGAGCGCCTCTTCCTCGGTGGTCAGCTTGGCCGCGCCGGAGTAAACACCGCCCTCGTCGTTCGGCCCGATCCCACCGGTGACCATCAGGCCCACGCCGCCCCGGGCGCGCTCGGCGAAATACGCCGCCATGCGTTCGAAGCCGCCGGGTTTCTCTTCCAGGCCGGTGTGCATCGAGCCCATCAGGGTGCGGTTGCGCAACGTGGTGAAGCCCAAGTCCAGCGGGGCCAGCAGGTGCGGGTAATGAGAGGCGGTCATCGGTAACTCCACAACGGGCGATCACGGAATAAAGCGCAAGCTCTGCGGCTTGCGTCTGTCATGGCCCACAGCGTAAGAGTCCGGCTGCGGCTGCTCAATGACCGTAACTGACAAATTAATGATCCAAATGTGCAGTCACCCATCAGGTGCCGCGTGACTCTCGGTGGGGTAAGCCAGTCCTACCAACGCTGGCTCACGTGCTCAAACCAAAAAATAACGCTAATAACAGAGTCGTCATTGCATGCATCCCCAACGAAAAATGCTGCACAACGAGTTGCACGCCCGCCCGTCGTTGTATTTCGACGAACCGGCCCACGTCTTCCACTTGGCATTCCTGGGCGACAACGCCCAGTGCAACGCACTGCTCGAGCGACTGTGCCCCGATACCTTCGCAGCAGACGCCGCGCAAGGCATCACCCGCCTGGAAGGCCATCCGCTGAAGTGGGAGCGCCACGCCGAATTCTTTACCCTGACCCTGGTCGTGCCTGCCAGCAGCAACGATCTGCAATGGACGACACTGCCCGCAAGCCTTGCCCGGGGCATCGAAGGTCACACCCAGCACCTCATCAATGCCGTTCAGGTGGTGGTGCGCGCCGAAGCCGGCCTCGACCTGCCCAGCTACGGTTTCAAGGACCCTTGCGGCTCATGCGTGGGCGGTGGCGATGCGGTGGTCTGGAGCGATTTTCGCCTGACCGAGGACGGCACCAATCGCCTCTTGTTCATCAACCGACGGCTCAACGCCTATCGCCAGGGACGGATGATTCGGCGCCTGTTGGAAATCGAGACCTATCGCATGATGGCCTCCTTGTCCCTCAGTATCGCCAAGGCACTGGACCCGCAACTGAACGAATTCGATCGCACCCTGGTGAGTCTCTCCGAGCGCAACGCCAATGCCAGCGGCGTGCATGCCAAGGCCCTGTTGGAGGATATCGCCCTGCTGTCGCGCCAGGTCGTCAGCAGTTCGGTCAGGACTCGCCACCGCTTCAGCGCGACCCGCGCCTACGCGCAACTGGTGTTCGAGCGCCTGGGGGAGTTGCGCGAAAGCCATTTGGGAGATTGCCAGCGTTTGGGCGTGTTCATCGAACGCCGCTTCAAGCCCACGGTGCGTTATTGCGCCGCCACTGAACAGCGCCTCGAACAACTGGCCATGAGCGTCGCCAACCTGGGCGACCTGCTGCAAGCCCGCGTGCAAGTCGAGATGGAAGACCAGAACGCCGAGATCCTGCGCAGCCTCAATGCCCGCGCCGATGCCCAGATCAAGATCCAGCGCGCCGTGGAAGGCCTGTCGATCATCGCCATCACGTACTACCTGATCAACCTGTTCAAGTTGGTCTACAGCGGGTTGCACACCTTGGGCGCACACCTCTCGGCCCGCGACGCGCTGCTGGGCATGACGCCACCGGTGTTGTTGATCATGTTGCTGATTCTGATCCGGATCAGGAAGGCCAAGAGTCACTAGCCGCCCTGCCCAGCGCGAAGGGCGTCCACGGGATCCATGGACGCCTTTGCGGACGCTTGCCGTGCGTACAAATCCTCACCCGCCCTTCGCTAATCCCTTGTTTTACCGTACCCTGCCCCGTGACGCTTGATGAAAAATCACGAACCTGAACACGGCCGCTGACTGTTCCCCCATGCGCAAATTTCTGTACTTGCTGTTTTCACTGGCCTTGATTGCCGCCCTGGTCACCTATGCAATGTGGACGACGGATCGGCCGGCCGGCCATTACCTGTCAGACCTGCGCATCACCCTGGCGGTCGACCAGGGCACGCCGGCCGACCGTGGCAATCTGCTGGGCATCCAGCCCGAACTGTTCCCCACCGACTACCAAAGCCCCGAGCGCCTGCATCGCAAACTGGCGGCCTATCTGCAGGCAGCCCGCGACCAGGGTTTTCTCAATGCCAAGACCGTCGTGGTCCTGCCCGAGCACATCGGCACCTGGCTGATGGTCGGTGGCGAAAAAGACGAGTTGTACCAGGCCACCACCCTGAAGGAAGCCATGAACTGGCTGGCGGTGAGCAATCCGCTGGCGTTCGTCCAGGCGCTGGTCAGCGCCGAGGGCAATAACCGATTGGACGATGCCTACCTGCGCATGAAAGCCGAGCGCATGGCCCGTGATTATCAAACACTGTTCGGCGGGCTGGCCAAGGAGTTCGGCATCACCCTGGTGGCGGGGTCCATCGTGCTGCCCGAACCCAGCGTCAACGAAGGCGAGCTGAAAATTGGCCGTGGCGCGTTGTACAACAGCAGCCTGGTGTTCGGCAGCGATGGCCGGCCGATCGGCCAGCCGCAACGCCAACGACATCCGGTGTTCGAGCAACAGGATGTGCTGGGCGCCGAGCACCCGGCCGCCCCCCTGGTCATCGACACGCCTGCCGGGCGCCTGGGCGTGCTCATCGGCAGCGACAGTTGGTACCCGCTCCACTACCGGCAGCTCAATGAACAGGGTGCGCAACTGATCGCGGTACCCGCTTTTGTCATCGGTCGCGGCGCCTGGGACCAGCCCTGGAGCGGTTATAAAGGCCTGTCCACGCCGAGCGAAGTGAGCCTCAAGCCTGGCGAAGTGAGTGAGGGGCAAGCCTGGCATCGCCTGACACTGACCAGCCAGTTGCCTATCAGCCAGGCCCGGGGCGGCGTCAGCGTGTTCCTGCGCGGGCAGTTCTGGGACAGCGGCAGTGCCGGCCAGAGCTTCATCAGCCACAACGGCCAGCACTTCCCCGACGGCGAAGCCCGTGGCGCCCGCCTGTTGAACTTGTGGTTGTAAACGTGAAACCGCAGCCGATGCGCCTGGGGGACCTGTCGGTAGGCTTCGTCCATAGCCTGGCTGACGCGGTCGCCAGCCATGGGCAAGACCCCAAGCCCCTGCTTGAACAGTACGGCCTCGACGCCGCGCGCCTGGCCGAGCCCGGGGCACGCCTGTCGATTCCACGGTACATGCGCCTGGGCCACGCCGCGATTCAACAGACCCAGGACCCGGCCCTGGGCCTGCGCATGGGTCAGCTCGGCCGTTTGAGCCAGGCCGGGCTGGCCGGCGTCACCGCGGCCCAGGCGCCGACCGTACGCGAGGCGGCCCGCTGCATGATCCGCTTCGAGCCGCTGTACGGCTCCAACTATCGCGGCCAATCGAGTTTCCATGAGGATGCCCGCGGCGCCTGGCTGCGGTTCTATTCCATCAGCCCGTATAACGCCTACAACCGCTTCGTCGTGGACTCGATCATTGCCGGCTGGCTGGCGCAATTGTCCAGCGTCAGCGGCGTCGCGCTGCGGCCCGAACGCATAGACATCGAATTCGAGGAACCGGCGTATCAGGAGGCCTACCGCACACTCGGTGACTGCCCGATCCAGTTTGGCGCCGAACAGAATCAACTGCGCCTGGGCCTGGACAGCCTTGCCCAGCGCAACCCGCAGCATTGCCCCAGTACCTGGCATCACCTGGTTCAGTTATGTGAACGGGAACTGGAACAGCTGACCCGCACCCGCAGCCTGCGCGAGCGCATCATCCAACTGCTGGGACCGTTGCTCAGCGGCGGCCGGGAACCCGACCTGGAAGAAGTGGCGGCTCGCCTGAAGCTGCCGACCTGGACCCTGCGTCGCAAGCTGGCCGAGGAAGGCACGCAGTTTCGCGCCATCCTCAACGACACCCGTCGCGACTTGGCCATGACCTACATACGCGATACCGAACTGGCGTTCGGTGAAATTGCCTACCTGTTGGGGTTTGCCTCAGCCGAAGCCTTTCAACGGGCCTTCAAGCGTTGGAATGACCAGACGCCTGGGGAGTTTCGCCGTAGCCACAGAGGGCGTTGAATTTCAAGCGTTGGGCTTGTTGCTCAAACCTTGCTGCTTGCAACTCGCTTACAACTCCGTTGCATCTTCGGCGGGTTCCAGCGGGTCCAGTTCGTAGGCCTGGTATTCCAGCAGCTCTTCCTGATAATCATCCATTACGCGTCCTTCCCCTGTCGTTGAACCAATGCCTGATGGCGCTGGCATCAGCATAAAGCTGCTATATGAACAAAACATGAAGCAAAGGCTTCATGAATTAAACGTAGCACAGGGTCGGGAAATTACTGCGTGAAGTGTGGCAGGAAGTAACTCCCTGCCACTGGATCTCAGGAGGCCGGAAGCGGCTGGATCGGCTCGGTCGGGGCCGGCAACGAGCTGGACGGTGGTGGTGGCGGTGTCACGGTTTCTGTCGTCGGCGCAGACTCGAACGATTCAGGCGCAATCGGCGCGGGCTCGCTCGGCGGTGCGACAGGCTCCGACACCGCAGGAGCGGTTTCGACGGGGGCCGGCGCAGCCTCCTCGACGGGTGTGGCCGCTGCAGGCGCAGGCGCAACAGGCTCGGCCGCTGGGGCTGGAGCCAGATCTGGAGTCGGTGCAGGCATCAAGGCGGCCGACTCGGCCTTGGTTTCCGGTACACCCAGCTCGGCCTTCGGTTTGTCGGCATTCTCGGCGGCTTTCTTCGCTTCGGGAGGCAGGAACAGCTCTACCAAGGCAAAGAAACGCTCATAGAACTTGGCCGCCGACACGGTTTCGCTGGCGACCTTGACCATCGAATCATCCGAGGAGCCGATCGGCATCGACACCGAACCCAGCACGCCCACGCCCAGGCTGGCGGAGTTGTTGGTTTTCTTCAGGGCATAACGGTCCTGCAAGGCGTTGGCGAACATGGTCGCCCGGTGCCCGGTACCGCCATCTTCGGCACAGACCAGGTTGAAACTGATCTCCATATGGGTTTCGCCGGTCTGCTGGAAACTCTTGTGACCGCTGACCAGCTTCGGATCGCTGCTGGTGATGATATAGCCCTGGCTGAGCAACGCCCGGCGCCCGGCTTCGCAGGTGGCCGCGTCACTCACCGGATACGTGCGCGAGAACGTGCCGGAATCATCGAAGTTCTCGTGCTCATAGATGGCGGTTTTCTTCGACGAGCAACCGGCTGCGGCGGCCAGCACCAATGCAAGCCCTACGGTGCGCATGGGAAATGATTTGAACATTGAACATCCTGAGAGAAACGGTCCGGGGCGTATTGTGCAACAGAACGCGACCAGGCAGCGTGGCTAATCTTGTTTCATGGGGAGTGCGAGTTTACTGGGGGTTGTTTGCAGGAAAAAGATGTCAAGCCGGTAGATCGACGAACACCCGCCTCCAGGCAACAACCAGATACAAAAACCCTGGTTGTTCGGCCTGTCTCTGTTCATTTAGGGAAAGCCCACGGGACTTGAGAAATACCGTGTGGACATATCCTTAGAGCCGAGCGTCGGCGCTCTCATTGCGAAACGCGCTGGGGCTCATGCCGGTCCAGCGCCGGAACGCCCGGCGGAAGCTGCGCACATCGCTGTAGCCGACCTCTTCGGTAATGCGCTCGATGGACAGCTCGGGGTTGGCCAGCAGGTTCAGGGTGCGGCCGCGGCGCACCTGTTCGAGCAAGGTCTCGAAGGTCAGGCTGTGTTCGGTCAGGCGCCGACGCAGAGTGCGGCTGCTCATGTTGAGGTCGCTGGCGATTTTCTCGATGTGGCTGCCCCGGGTCAGGTCCCGGGCAATCGCCCGTTCCACGGTCTGGATCAGGTCGATCTTCTGGTGGACCTCGCAGGCCTCCTGCTCGAGCAAGGCCAATGCCTGGCGCAGCGCCAGCGGGTGGTGATTGGGCAAACGCATGTCCAGCCAGCGCACGTCGATCAGCATGCGGTTGTGCCGACAACCGAAGCGCACCTCAGGCCCCAGGATCCGCTGGTACGCCTGGGCATAGGACGGCGCGGCATGCATGAATTCCACGGCCTGGGGCTTGAAATCGGGCCCCGCCAGCGCCCGGCCGTAGACCATCAGGCTGGCGAAGAACTCTTCCACGGCAAACACCTGGATCTCGGCAAAAGGCAGGCGGCAAGTGGCCTCGACCATGATCCGGTCAGTGGCCTCTTCGACACGGGTCACGGCGATGCCGCCGGTGGTGTGCTGGTAACGAACCCCGAGGGCGAAGGCATCGCGCAGGGTTTCGCACAGCGACAAGACGTGCCCCAGCAGGCCGAGGGTGCCGAGCACGTTGCGATCACCCACCCATAACCCCAGCCCCTGGTCAGGCAACAGCTTGAGTGCCCGTTGGATCATGACCACGGCCTGGCGATAGGAAATGCGCTGGGCGGGATCTTGCAGGTCATCGAGGCCGAACCCCAGGCCGCGACACAGGCTGGCGGCATCGAAGCCCTTGTCCGCCACCACCTCGGCCAACGTTTGCAGCAAAAATGGCGATACCAGCGCCAATTCATAGGTGGGGTCGATGACTTTCATCTGCATGGGGCGGGTTCCGGAGCACGTTAGGTGGCGTTTTTGTAACCGGTTATTTCATAAAGTTAGCATGAGCCGCTGGATAGAGGGGTAGAAAAATCTGGCCGCCCAAGTCCCCTGTCTGGCCGCCAATACCCTGCCCTGTCGGCGGCGAACGGCTTATTTGTATGACTCGGACCTCCGGTGCATTTCCAACAATAATAATGAGCCCCCCACATGAACCCGACCCGCACGACATTCGCCTTGCAATTGACCCTCGGCCTGGCCTGCGGCGCAGCCCTGCCCGCCTTGGCCACCGAATCGGGGGTCGACAACATCGGCCCTGGCACCGATGGCTTTTTCGTGTTGCCGCTGGAAGTCGACAGCCTTCCCGACCACATGGTCGCGTTCAACCTCTACTACAACCATTACAAGGCCCGGAAATTCAACATCAGTTCGTTGGGCGGCGAAGTGCCGGACGTCGAAATCGAATCCACGGCAGTGGTCCCACGTATCGATTACCTGAGCCCGTTGCGAGTGGCCGGTGGACGCGCGGGGATCTACATCGCCCAGCCCTGGCTCAAGCAGGAAGTCTCGGTGTTCGGCCTGCATGACACCCGTGAAGGCATGGGCGACACGACTATTTCACCCATTGTGCTTTGGGACATGGGCAAGCACCTGACCTTGGCCGCGGCGGTGGAAATCACCGTACCCACCGGCGAATACAGCACCGATCGACTGGCCAACACCAGCAACAATTTCTACACCTACAAGCCGCTGTTTTCCTTCACCTGGTTGCCCACGGAAGACACCGAGGTGTCGATGAAGACCACCTACAGCTTCAACCGCAAGAACAAGGACACCGACTACCGTTCCGGGCAGATTTTCCACTTCGACTATTCCGCCAGCTACCGCGTGACCGACAACCTGAGGCTGGGGCTCAACGGCTACTACCTCAAGCAGACCACCGACGACAAACAGTACGGCCGCACCGTGCAATTCGCCGGTCAGGATGTGGACGACGGGGTCCGCGGCCAGGTCTTCGCCATCGGCCCGGCGCTGCACCTGACCTTCCTCAAGTACGCCAGCGCCGAGATCCGCTGGGCCAAGGAGTTCGAAGTGGAGAACCGCACCGAAGGCGAAATGCTCTGGGCCAAGATCAGTATTCCGTTTGCGTTCTAGAGGGCTTTTTTGGCTGTTGGGCTTTTAGGACTTTTGTGGCGAGGGAGCTTGCTCCCGCTCGGCGGCGTAGCCGTCGTAAGCCGGCTGAGGTGATCTGTCTGGAAAATTGCGTTATCCGATTTGGGGCTGCTGCGCAGCCCAGCGGGAGCAAGCTCCCTCGCCACTAAGGTTGTGCCTGGCAGGACAGAATCAGCTAACCAGCCATTTGAAACCTCAGCTCACCCCCAGAATCGATGCAAGGTGCCCATTGAGAAACTTGCCGCCAGGGTCCAATACCTGGCGCACCTGGGTGAATTCAGTCCAGCGCGGGTACAACGCCTGGAGTGCCTTGGCGTTCAGCGAGTGCAGCTTCCCCCAATGCGGACGGCCCTGGTATTTCCAGAAGATCGGCTCGATGGCGGCGAAGAAATTGTGATGGTCCATCTGGTAATGCTGGTGCACGGAGATTGAGCAACTGTCCCGGCCTTGGAACATGCTCAAGGCAATGTCGTCGGCCTTCACGTAGCGGTATTCGATGGGAAACCAGGTGCGCAGGTCCTTGTCGCGGATCAGCGCGAGGATTTCCCGCAGGCACGCCGGGCCGTGTTCGGCCGGGACCGAATATTCCATCTCGTTGAAACGCACGGTGCGGGCGTTGGCGTAGATGTCATGGGAATCACCGACGCGGTCATCGAAATCGGCCACCAGCCGCAGGCTGTTGAGCAACGCGCGCCGGATCGCTGGAAAATCGCTACCGTACTTGTCGAGGTTTTCGATCAGGGAGACGAACTCGTTGCCGCCCTCCTCCTCGGGACTGATCGGCGGCGTGGCCGGATCGGTGGTTTCGTTCAGGGTGATCGACAGCGCATAGTCGGAATGGGTGACGACTTGCATTTCCCAGTGCTGGTTGTCCCGGATGTTGGTGTGCACGTCCTCGAGCAACTCCTCGGTTTTCGCCACCCACTGGTGCTCGCGCAAGCGATAGGCCGCGCGGTTTTGTAACCGCACGCGGGTCACCAGCCCCAGCGCGCCAAGGGACACCCGGCCGGCCTGGAACACCTCGGGATGACGCTGGGCATCACAATCGAGGACCTCGCCGCTGGCCGTCACCAGTTGCAGGCCGACCACTTGGGAGGCGTATGAGCCAAAGGCCTTGCCAGTGCCATGGGTCGAGGTGGCGATGGCACCGGCCAAGGTCTGGTAATCGACGTCGGCCATGTTCGGCAGTGCCTGGCCGATGGCCTTGAGCGCCGGGCCCATGCGGGACATGGGCGTGCCGCCGCCGAACTCGGCTTGCAGGCTGGCGCCGTCGTGGTCCAGCAGGCCACTGAAAAAACTCAGCGACAACAAGGTGCCGTCGGTGGGCACCAGGGCGCTGAAGGAATGCCCGGAACCCACCGGCCGAATCCGCCCTTCGGCGCGGCGCACCACCTGCACCAGTTCGTCGAGGTCCTTGGGGGCCAGCCGCGCGGCCGGCAGGCAACTCTGCGCACCGGACCAGTTACGCCACGGGATCAAGCGAGGCGCGCGCATCAGCTCGGCCAGGGCGCCCTGGCTGCCCAGTGCGGTAAAGGCGGCGACAACGCCGGCCTGTTGCAGCAACCGACGCCGTGAGTAGTCCATCGTCATGCCGAAAGTACCCGTATTTATTATTGGAAGTGTTGGCCGGACATGAAGGCAATCAGGGCCAGGAACTGCTCTTCGGAACAGTGCATGCACAGGCCCATCGGCGGCATGCCGTTGTAGCCGTTGATCGCGTGGTCCAGCAGGGTCTCGGCGCCCTGGGCGATCCGCGGGGCCCAGGCGTTCGTATCGCCGGTCAACGGCGCCCCGGCGCCGGGGTTGGCGTGGCAGAGTTTGCAGCTGCTGTCGTAGACCTGGGCCAGTGCTGCATCGCTGGGCATGGCCGTGAACACCGTCGGCGCGGGGGGCTTGGGCTCTTCGCCGCAGCCGGCGAGCAGGCTGCCGAGCAGCACGATGACGGCGGAGTGAAGCAAGGTTGAAGGCGTGATTGCCAACATAGGGCCCCTCTTGGCTGCGCTTTTCTTGTTGTGGGTCAACACTAAGGCACGCCAGCGCGTCGGCTGAGGTCATTGGGGGCCAGAAAAGGGGGCTTGGGCGGCCAGTTGCCGGGGCACCAACGACCTTTGTGGCGAGGGGATTCATCGGTGGGCTCTATGGGTTCTGTGGGAGCAAGGCTTGCCCGCGAAGCAGGCGACTCGGTTCCAGATAGACCGTGTGTTCTTCATCGCGGGCAAGCCTTGCTCCCACAGAGCCCACAGAACCTTGCCTCCACAGAGCCTTGTTCCACATAGAGGCTCGCCACAGGGATATTGCGTGCTCAGGGCAACAACAACCCCTGCTCGCGCTCGCACAACTGCACCACGTAATCCCACAACACCCGCAGGCGGACGGATTTGTGCAGTTCGCGACGGGTGCTGATCCAGTAGCTGCGGCGGATGGTTTCGTCCGGCAGCAGCGGCATCAGCGTCGGGTCGCCGCTGGCCATGTAGCACGGCAACACGGCGATCCCCAGGCCCGAGCGCGCGGCCTGTTGCTGGGCGATAACGCTGGTGCTGTGAAACACCACCCGAGGGTTGCGGCAAAAGCTGTTGAGAAACATCAGTTCCTGGCTGAACAACAGGTCGTCGACATAACCGATCCAGGCATGGCGGCCCAGGTCCTCGCGGCTGCGCAGTGCTGGCGAGCGATCCAGGTAGGCCTGGCTGGCGTACAGCGCCAGGCTGTAGTCGGTGAGTTTGCGGGTCACCAACAGGTCGGCCGCCGGGCGTTCGAGGTGGATGCTGATTTCCGCCTCACGGTTGAGGATGCTGACAAAGCGCGGCACCGCCACCAGCTCCACCTCCAGCCCCGGGTAGCGCTGGAACAGCCCGTCCATGCGACTGGCGAGGAACATGATGCCCAGCCCTTCGGTCACCCCCAAACGGATCTTGCCCAGGGGCGCACTGGACTGGGTGATGTCCTCCTGGGCCAGCAACGCCACGTTCTCCATGGCTTCGGCGTGCTTGAGCAATGTCTCGCCGGCCGGGGTCAGTTCATAGCCCTGGGCATGCTGGACGAACAGCGCAGTGCCGAGGCTTTTCTCGATGGCCTCGATGTGCCGGGCCACCGTGGCGTGGGTGGTGTTCAGCCGTCGGGCAGCCGTCAACAACCGCCCGCTGCGTTGCAGCTCCAGGAAATAGCGCAGGTCATTCCAGTCGAACATGGGGCGATCCTTGAACGCGCCTGAAGGCGGGACTGTTTATAAACGCACAGCGGCTGCGCAAAAACTAACATTCTTTTGACGAAAACTAACAACTAGGATGGCTCCCACAACAACAAGAATGAGGTCGCGAATGCAACCTGTCGTCGATGAATACGATTACGTGATCGTGGGCGCCGGCCCTGCCGGGTGCTTGCTGGCCAATCGGCTTTCGGCCAACCCGCAACACCGGGTCCTGCTGCTCGAAGCCGGTGGGCGCGACAATTATCCATGGATTCACATTCCGGTCGGCTACCTGTTCTGCATCGGCAATCCACGCACCGACTGGTGCTTCAAGACCGAAGCGCAACCGGGCCTGCAAGGCCGCGCCCTGAGCTACCCGCGCGGCAAGGTCCTGGGCGGTTGTTCCTCCATCAACGGCATGATTTACATGCGTGGCCAGGCTGCCGATTACGACGGCTGGGCCGCCGCAGGCAATCCCGGCTGGGCCTGGAAAGACGTCCTGCCGCTGTTCCGCCAGAGCGAAAACCACTTTGCCGGCGCGTCTGAATTCCACGGTGACGGCGGCGAGTGGCGAGTCGAACGCCAGCGCCTGTCATGGCCGATTCTCGATGCCTTCCGCAGCGCCGCCGAGCAGAGCGGCATTCCCAGCGTCGATGATTTCAACAGCGGCGACAATGAAGGCTGTGGCTATTTCCAGGTCAATCAGAAAGCCGGGGTGCGCTGGAACGCGGCCAAGGCGTTTCTCAAGCCGATTCGCCAACGCGCCAACCTCACCGTATTGACCGACGTCGAGGTCGACCGGGTGTTGCTGCGTGACGACCGCGCCCATGCCGTCAGCGCTCGCTGGCAAGGCAAGGGCATGACCTTCAAGGCCCGCAAGGAAATCGTCCTGTGCGCTGGCGCCGTGGGTTCGCCGGGGATCCTGCAACGCTCCGGGATCGGCCCGCGCAGCTTGCTGCAACGCCTGGGCATCGGCGTGACCCATGAGTTGCCCGGTGTCGGCGGCAACTTGCAGGACCACCTGCAACTGCGGCTGATCTACCAGTTGGAAAACGCCCGCACCCTGAACCAGATCGCCGGGAGCCTGTGGGGCAAGATGGGCATGGGCCTGCGCTATCTGTACGACCGCAGCGGCCCGCTGTCCATGGCCCCCAGTCAACTCGGCGCGTTCGCCCGCTCGGGCCCGGAGCAGAGTTCGGCCAACCTCGAATACCACGTGCAACCGCTGTCCCTGGAACGCTTCGGCGAACCGCTGCACAGCTTCCCGGCGTTCACCGCGTCGGTCTGCGACCTGCGCCCGCAAAGCCGTGGCCGGGTGGACATTCGTTCGGCCGACCCACACGAGGCGCCGCTGATCCAGCCCAATTACCTGAGTCACCCCGAAGACTTGCGAGTCGCCGCCGACGCCATCCGCCTGACCCGACGCATCGTCGCGGCACCGGCCCTGAGCGCGTTCAAACCGGTGGAATACCTGCCGGGCCCCAGCCTGCAGACCGAAGAGGAACTGCACCAGGCCGCCGCCCGCATCGGCACGACGATTTTCCACCCGGTCGGCACATGCCGCATGGGCCAGGACGGCGATGCCGTGGTGGATGCGCAACTGCGCGTGCAGGGCATCAAGGGCCTGCGCATCGCCGATGCCTCGATTATGCCCCGCATCACCTCGGGCAATACCTGCTCGCCGACGCTGATGATTGCCGAGAAGGCGGCGCAGATGATGCTTGAGGCAGACACCCGAATCACGACGCCGCAAAAGGAGCCTGCCACGGTCTGAAAAACCACCAGCAGCGACAGCAGCAGCCCGAGGGTGGCCGTGGACTGAATCCAACTGGTATGAAAACCGCGCTTGCCCATTGGCGCATGCT
>NZ_JABWRA010000074.1:0-24080 GCF_014268705.1 Pseudomonas sp. SWRI179
CCAGCGGGAGCAAGCTCCCTCGCCACAAGGGTTCAGTGCTTGGCCTTTAGGCCATTGAGCTCGCAATACTCGGCCCACTCCATCCCCGCCATTTCCGCCACTTCCTTATGCACCTCCAGGCGCTGGGCCTGGTAGTCCTCGGGCGAGGCGGCGGTCAGTTGCAGGGTCAGTTCCCAGGCAAACAGCCCCAGGCGCTCGGCCTCGGCTTCGAACGCTTCATGCAAGCGCTCGGCGCGGTACTGCGTGGCGGTCTCGCCCTTGGCCTGGGCCAGCAGCGGGTTGAGGTGGTCCAGTTCGTGGCGCAGTTCGGGGCGCTCATCGAGAAACCGTTCCAAGGCTCGTTCGTGTTGCTGTTCGGTTGCCGCCATGGTCACTCCTTGGGGGACAGGGCGCGACAGAGTGCGTGAATCGGTGTTCGCTGTCGCGGGTAAATTTCAGTAAAGCAGCACGATGACTGGGGCCGCAGTGCTACAGTCCGTTTTTTTCTCGATGAGTGAACGCAATGCGAATGTTGACCGTGGCCCTGGCCGCCACCTTGCTGGCCGGCTGCGCGGGTTCGGCGATGAATGAAGCCCGGACCCAGGCCCCTTACAAGACCCTGAGCTCGGACAAACCGGAACAGGTCGTGGCCCAGTGCGTGCAGTTTTCCTGGCAGGACGAGGCAGTATTCGGCGTTGATGCCGGCGCCTACCTGCAACCGGGCAAGAAGGGCGGCTCGACGGTCTATACCCGCTCCGCCGAATCGTTTGTCGATTTGCACGCCGGTGCGACGGGCACCGAGTTGAGTTATTACGCCAAACAAGACGACTTCGTGGCCAAGCGCCGGTTGGCGGCGTTGGCGACTTGTCTTTAAGCAATCCGAATTGAAAACCGGATCGAGTGTGGGAGCGGGCTTGCTCGCGAAAGCGGTTAATCATTCAACATTGTTGTCGACTGATTCTCCGCCTTCGCGAGCAAGCCCGCTCCCACAGGATCAGTATTTCAATGGGCCTGAGTCAGGCGCTTCTGAAGGAAAAAGTGCTGGTGGCCCGGCGGGTAGTCGTCGATCTGGCCGATTTCCGTGAAGCCGTGTTTGCGGTAGAACGCCGGCGCCTGGAAGTCAAAGGTGTCGAGCCAGATGCCCACGCAGTTTTTTTCCCGGGCCAATTCTTCGGCCATTTGCATCAGGGTCGAGCCGGTGCCCTGGCCCCGGGCCTGTTCCGGCACGACCAGCAATTCGATGTACAGCCAGCTAAAAAACACTCGGCCGTACAGCCCTCCGACAATTTCCCCCTGTTCATCCCGCACCAGCCAAGCCACCAGTTCCGGCACCGTCCCGCCGGTCTTGGCGGTGTTATAGGCGCGTAGCGGCGCGAGGATGGCCTGGCGTTCTTCGTCGGTGGGTGTGTCCGTGCGTTCGATTCGTAGCGTCATCGGCGATGTCCTTATGCAGTCAAGATGAACCGCAGGAGCCTATCCCAAAGGTTGCCTTGACGTCATCCGGTTGACTTGAAACGGGCGAATTACCCAAACCCAGCCATACTGAAATGTCCTGAAACATCCACTCGTCAAAAAAGTGGGAGCAAGGCTTGCCCGCGATGCACACATCTCGGTGTAACTGAAAAGCCGAGGCGATGCCATCGCGGGCAAGCCTTGCTCCCACAGGTGATACAGGACACTTGTGCTCTTGATGCGCTCCCCCGACTTTCTAAAACAAGAAGAGGCCGACTCATGAAGTTCGAATCCTTAGCCCGGACCCTCATCGCTACGTCGTTGACCCTCGGTTGTTTATCGACGTACGCCGCCTCCCAGGCGCCAGTGGCCGCCGAAAACGGCATGGTGGTCACCGCCCAGCACCTGGCGACCCATGTCGGGGTCGATGTGCTCAAGAACGGCGGCAATGCCGTGGATGCGGCGGTGGCGGTGGGCTATGCCCTGGCGGTGGTGTATCCGGCGGCAGGCAACCTGGGCGGGGGCGGTTTCATGACCCTGCAACTGGCCGATGGCCGCAAGACGTTCCTGGATTTCCGCGAAAAAGCCCCCCTGGCCGCCACAGCGAACATGTACTTGGACAAGGACGGCAACGTCGTGCCCGAGCTCAGCACCCGCGGCCACTTGGCAGTGGGTGTGCCCGGCACCGTGTCCGGCATGGAACTGGCGTTGAGCAAGTACGGCAGCAAGCCCCGGGCGGAACTGATCGCGCCGGCCATCCAGTTCGCCGAGGAAGGCTTCACCCTGGAGCAGGGCGATGTCGATCTGCTGGAAACCGCCACCGAGGTGTTCAAGAAAGACATGCGTGACTCCGGTGCGATCTTCCTGCACAACGGCGAGCCCATGCAGGTCGGCCAGAAGCTGGTGCAAAAGGACCTCGCCAAGACCCTACGGGAAATTTCCGCCAAGGGTGCCGACGGTTTCTACAAGGGCTGGGTCGCCGATGCCCTGGTCACTTCCAGCCAGGCCAACAAAGGCATCATCACCCAGGCCGACCTGGACAAATACAAGACCCGCGAGCTGGCCCCGGTGGAGTGCGACTATCGCGGCTACCACATCATCTCGGCGCCGCCGCCCAGTTCCGGCGGAGTGGTGCTGTGCCAGATCATGAACATTCTCGACGGCTACCCGATGAAGGAGTTGGGGTTCCATTCGGCCCAGGGCATGCACTACCAGATCGAAGCCATGCGCCACGCCTACGTGGACCGCAACAGCTACCTGGGTGACCCGGACTTCGTGAAGAACCCCATCGACCATCTGCTGGATAAAAACTACGCCGCCAAGCTGCGGGCGGCGATCGAGCCGCAAAAGGCCGGCGACTCGCAGAAGATCAAGCCCGGCGTAGCACCCCATGAGGGCAGCAACACCACCCATTACTCCATCGTCGACAAGTGGGGCAACGCCGTTTCGGTCACCTACACCTTGAACGACTGGTTCGGTGCCGGTGTCATGGCCAGCAAGACCGGGGTGATCCTCAACGATGAGATGGACGACTTCACCGCCAAGGTCGGCGTGCCCAACATGTATGGCTTGGTGCAGGGCGAGGCCAACACCATCGCGCCGGGCAAGGCGCCGTTGTCATCCATGAGCCCGACCATCGTCACCAAGGACGGCAAGACGGTCATGGTGGTGGGCACCCCGGGCGGCAGCCGCATCATCACCGCGACGTTGCTGACCATCCTCAACGTGATCGACTACGGCATGAACCTCCAGGAGGCGGTCGACGCGCCGCGTTTCCATCAACAGTGGATGCCGGAGGAAACCAACCTGGAGACCTTCGCGGCCAGCCCGGATACCCAGAAATTGCTGGAAAACTGGGGGCACAAGTTCGCCGGCCCGCAGGACCCCAACCACATTGCCGCGATCCTGGTGGGCGCGCCGTCATTGGGCGGCAAGCCCGTGGGCAAGAACCGCTTCTATGGCGCCAACGATCCTCGTCGCAACACCGGGCTGTCGTTGGGTTATTGAGGGCGCGCGGCTCCGATACCGTCAGAAGAGGGAAATATGAACACCGCATTGCTGATCATCGATGTCCAGGAGGCGCTGTGCAGCGGCGAAGAAGAGTGCTTCGATCGCCAGCGCATCCTCCAGACCATCAACGACCTCAGTGCCAGGACCAGGGCTGTCGGCCGGACAGTGATCCTGATCCAGCATGAAGAACTGGAGGGCGCGCTGGCCTATGGCGCTGCCGGCTGGCAACTGACCGCCGACCTGTTGACCGCGGCGGATGACCTGCGGGTGCGCAAGACCACCCCCGATGCCTTCTACCAGACCGACCTGCAACCGTTGTTGCAAGCCCGGGGCATCGACCGCCTGGTGATCTGCGGGTTGCAAACCGATTGTTGCATCAATGCCACCGTGCGCCAGGCCCATGCCTTGGGGTACGACGTGGTCTTGGCGGCCGACGCCCACTCCACCGTGGACAACGGCAGCATGGCGGCCGAGCAGATCATTGCCAACCACAACAACCGGCTGGGGCGGCTGAGCAGCGCGGTGTCGCGGATCGATGTGGTGTCGGCGGCTGGCATTCGCTTGTAGCCGATACCCATTGCTTGGGCTGCGGCAGGTTTGGGTTGGGGCACGCATTTGTGGCGAGGGAGCTTGCTCCCGCTGGGGCGCGAAGCGTCCCCCATGAAGCTGCCCACATCAACCTGACACACCGTGGCGCCTGGTCTTGGGGCCGCTGCGCAGCCCAGCGGGAGCAAGCTCCCTCGCCACAAAGGTCGTTGTTCATGGATCACGAGATCACCACGGCAGCGCGCGCACTGGCAGCGGGAGACCCCGTGGCCGCGCTCAATCGCATCGCCTTGCGCAACGATGCCCCAGCCCTCGCGCTTCGCGGCACCGCCATGGCGCAGTTGGGCGATCTGGCCAAGGCTCGGACGCTGATGCGTCGGGCCGGCGCGGCCTTCGGGCCCCAGGAGGCGGTGGCACGGGCGCGTTGTGTGATCGCCGAAGGTGAAATCGCCCTGGCGTCCCGTGACCTGGCATGGCCGATGAAACGCCTCGATGCCGCGCGGGCGGTGCTCGAAACCCACGGCGACCGAGCGAACGTCGCCCATGCCCACACGATCGAGATCCGCCGCCTGCTGTTGATCGGTCGACTCGACGAGGCCGAGCTCAAACTCGTTGATCTGGATCTTGCCTGGCTGCCCTTGGCATCACGGGCGACTTGCGAGTTGGTGGCCGCGGGGATCGCCATGCGACGCCTGCAAGCGCAAACCGCCCGTGCCGCCCTCGAACGAGCCGGGCACGCCGCTCAGCAAGCAGGAATCGGTGCGCTGAGCGCCGAAATCGAAAGCGCCTGGCAACTGCTGAGCACGCCCGCCGCGTGCCTGATCGCCCGGGGCGAAGAGCGCCTGCTCGTGCTGGAAGAGGTGCAAGCCCTGTTGGCCGGGGCGGCGCTGGTGGTGGACGCGTGCCGCTATGGAATCAGTGGCGCTGGCATTCAGGTCGACCTGGCTCGGCGCCCGGTGTTGTTCGCCCTGGCGCGGGCGTTGGCGCACGCATGGCCCGGCGACGTGTCGAGGGCAGCGCTCATGGCCCAGGGCTTTGGCTTGAAGCTGACGGATGAGTCCCATCGCGCCCGGCTGCGGGTCGAGATGGGGCGGTTGCGGGCGATGCTTCGCCCGTTGGCGGAGGTGAAGGCCACCCCGCGCGGTTTTACCCTGGTGCCGCGGCTGGCTGACGAGGTCGTGGTGCTCGCGCGCCCCGTCGAGGAACCCTACGGCGCGGTGCTGGCGCTACTGGCCGATGGCGAAGCCTGGTCCTCGTCGGCTTTGGCGCTGGCCCTGGACATCAGCCAGCGCAGCGTGCAGCGAGCCCTGGAAACACTGGCCGCCGCCGGCAAGGCGCAGTCGTTCGGGCGCGCCAGGGCCCGGCGTTGGATGGCGCCGCCGATGCCTGGATTCGCGACGGTATTGTTACTCACGGCACTGCCATCCGATGGCTAGGATGCACTCAACCCCTACCGATGAGGCGAGTGAAATGAAACGTTCAGAGGCACAGATCCTGCGTGAATACGGCCCGTTCCCGGGCGTCGACTGCGTGCACGGCGTCAGCCATGATGGCGAGCGCGTCTGGTTCGCTTCAGGCGAGAAGCTGCACGCCCTCGACCCCGCCAGCGGCCAGACCGTGTATGCCCTCGATGTCCCGGCGAACGCGGGCACGGCGTTTGACGGTGAGCATTTGTTCCAGATCGCCGGTGACAGCATCCGCAAGATCGACCCACGCACCGGCCAGGTCCTGGCCACGATTCCGGCCCCCAACAGCGGTGATGATTCCGGCCTGGCGTGGGCCGAAGGCTCGCTCTGGGTCGGTCAGTACAAGGCGCGCAAGATCCTGCAGATCGACCCCGCCGACGGCCGGGTCCTGCGCACCATCGAGTCCAACCGCTTCGTCACGGGCGTGACCTGGGTCGATGGCGAACTGTGGCATGGCACCTGGGAAAACGACGAGAGCGACTTGCGGCGCATCGATCCACAAACGGCGCAAGTGCTGGAAAGCGTGACGATGCCGCCGGGGATCGGTGTGTCGGGGTTGGAATCCGATGGGGCCGACCGGTTTTTCTGTGGCGGCGGAGGCAGTGGCAAGGTGCGGGCGGTGCGTCGGCCTATATGAGCGCTGGCCGATTCGCCGTAGCCCTTGTGGCGAGGGAGCTTGCTCCCGCTCGACCGCGAAGCGGTCGCCAATGCCTTGGGCCTGCTTCGCAGTCCAGCGGGAGCAAGCTCCCTCGCCACCACAGCGGATGGTTCAGCGCTGGGAGTAATGTTTCACGGCGCGCCAAGCACCATCGTCCAATACACCCCCGCATCGCTGCGTGAATCGCGGGCCGAGGCTGCGCCCATTTGGGTGAACATCGGGTTCATCAGGTTGGCGCAATGTCCGGGGCTGGCGAGCCAATCGTTCAGGGCCTGGCTTGGTGAACGTTGGCCGGCGGCGATGTTCTCGCCCAATTTACGTCCGCGAAAACCGGCGCTCTTGGCCCGATCGGAAGTGGAGCGTCCGTCCGGGTCGCGATGGGCGAAATAATTCTCCCGGGCCATCGACCGGCTGTGGCCTTGGGCCGCCGTGCCCAAGGCGGCGTTCCAGCTCAGCGGCCGAGTCGCCGCGAAGCGCTGGCGCCCGCACATCCGGGGCTTGGCCCTGGCGGCATTGACCTGGGCCAGCAGCGTCTTGTCCGACGCTCCCGCATCGCTCATCCGCGCGCCGCCCATGGGCTGCGCCAGCACGACGCGCCATTCATCACCGACCCGATTGACGCCGATATCGGCGTACTGGTTGTCCAGCAGCGCTGCGCAATGTTCATCGGCCAGCATTTCAAAGGCTTCTTCGGCGTCCCGCGCGTCGGTCAGGCGAATGCTGCGCACGGCCTGGGCTTGATAGCCGGCGTCTTTCAAGGTGTCCCGCAGACCGCCGCGAAAACCGATCGGCAAGCCCAGGCTCGAACGCAGCACCAGCGGCTGCGCCGCCCGCACCGTGCGCCATTCACAACGGCGGGACTGGCTACGGAAGTCGTTGATGGCTTCCACCAGCTGCCTTTCGCCGCGGGCCTGGGCGGGGCTGGTGAATATGGGAAACAGGGCAAGCAGGCACAGCGAAACGAAACGGCAAGAGCGAACAGGGTGGCGCATGGGGCGAACGGCTCAAGAAGGGGGAGTTGCGTTAGCGCCAGGCTTGGCGCCGATCAGTTGGAAAATTCGTCGCTGCAGGTCGACGAGGTTTTCACGGCTGGGGTAGGACTGTGGGTTTGGGAACAAGTTTCCGCAGGGCGGAGACTTAATCTCAGCCTGCGCGAACCCATGACAGGGCGGGCGCCGGGGCATTGACCGAACACACCCTTGTGGCGAGGGAGCTTGCTCCCGCTGGCCTGCGAAGCAGGCCCAAGGCATTGGCGACCGCTTCGCGCTGGAACGCCAGCCCGGCCGAGCGGGAGCAAGCTCCCTCGCCACAAGGGTGGTCAGTCAGTTCAATTCGCTGTTTCAGCCACCGGCGCCTTGGCCCGCTCAACCTTGCGATAGGTCAGCAACACGATGCCCGTCACCACAATCGCACCGCCCAATACCTGGCCCGGGTTGAGCATCTGGTCCAGCACCAGCCAACCGATCAGCAGCGTCGCCAGCGGTTCGATGTTCATCACCGGGGCGTTGCGCGGCATGTCCAGGCGGGGCACGGAAATGAACAGCACGATGAACCCGGTGCCATAGAGCACCACCAAGGTCGCCAGGGCGAACCAGCCGGTGCTGCTGGCCGGCAGGTCGAAACCGCCGGGCAGGGCACCGGTCAGGCCGGCGAGGTTGACGCTGCTGAACACGATGAAAATCGTCAGCAGGCTGCGAACTGAACCGCGCACCTGGGACAACTTGTGATCAGTGATCCACAGCGCACAGGCGAACACACACGCGGCGCAGAAGGCCAGGCCCACCCCAAGCAGCCATTGCGGGCCAACGTCCTGCCCGGACGACAACCGCGCCGGCACTTCCAGCACGAACACCAGCCCCACCAGGATCATGCCCATCAACGCGGCGGTGCGCGCCGTCGGGCGAGGGCCACCCAACGCCCAAGTCAGCAAGGCCAGCAGGATCGGAAACACGTTGCCCACCAACAAGGCCAACGCCACCGGCACCCGCGCCACAGCGGAGTACAGGCACAGGCTCTGGGCGCCGATCAACAGCCCCAGGGTCAATTGCCAACGCCACGCACCGGTCGGCAAGCGCAGGCTCTGCCGTTGCCAGAGCACCATCGCCGCCAACACCAGCAGCGTCCCACCCGAACGCAGCAGGATCGCCAGCAGCACACCGGCACCGTCATCGAACGCGGCCCGGGCGGCGACGTGGTTGCCGGCGAAGGCGCAGCCCATGCACAGCAGGACAAGTACGGCGAGGTGGCGGGGTAATGGCGTGGAAGCGGCAGGTGTAGCGGTGGAGCGGGTCATGGCAGATGTCTCGAAGGCGGCCGCCAAGGCAAAAGGCCCCGGATCGGTTATTTTTAGGTTATAGGTTGTCGTACAACTCTAAGGTTTTTACCTCATGGGGTGCAAGGGACAAGATCGGCGGGCCTATTCGCTCGGTTGCATGGGGGCGGTCGCGATAGCGGTGGTCCAGTCAATGAAGATGTTGGATGTGCCGGCCTCTTCGCGAGCAAGCCCGCTCCCACAGGGGGCCTGTGCCTGGACGCAGGAGCTGTGGACACCCGGAAGCCATTGTGGGAGCTTGCTCGCGATAGCGGTGTTCAGTCACATGGATGCTGGGCTTGCCGGCCTCTTCGCGAGCAAGCTCGCTCCCATAACGGCTTGGTGAACAGCATTACGCACATTGCCCAGTGCTTTGCTGTACAACCATCAGGCCGCTGTGTCGTCTACAGCATTGCCTTCTTGCGGAAAAACTCATGCGCCTGGCTGATTTCATCCTCGACAACATCGAGCCGATTCTTCAGGCGTGGGAAGACTTCGCCAAAACCATCACCCCCGCGTCCATTGGCATGGATTCCGTGGCCCTGCGCGACCATGCCGAGCAGATGCTGCGCACCATCGCCGCTGACCTGCGCACTTCGCAAACGCGCCAGGAGGCGATTGCCAAGTCCCACGGGGAAGCGCCGGCGACCGAGGCCGAAACCGCCGCCGAAACCCATGCGGTCATCCGTCAGTCCTCGGGTTTCACCGTCGAGCAAATGGTTTCCGAATACCGGGCCCTGCGCACTAGCGTGCTCATGCTTTGGATGCCGCACATGCAACTGGATCACAAACAGGTCATGGACGATCTGATTCGATTCAACGAGGCCGTGGACCAGGCCTTGGCCGAGTCCGTGGTCAGTTATTCGGCAGCGGTGGATGCGTCGCGCAACATCTTCCTGGGGATTCTCGGGCATGACCTGCGCAGCCCCTTGGGCGCGATCCTGCTGAGTTCCGAAGTGCTGCTACGGGCCGGGGACCTGCCCGCCAAAGCCACCAAGATCACGTCGCGCATCTACACCAGCGTCAAGCGGGCCAACAAAATCGTCGGCGATCTACTGGATTTCACCCGTACCCAACTCGGCTCGGGCATTCCGGTGCAGCGTTTCAACGGTGATCTGGTGGCGGCTTGCGAAGGCATGGTGGAGGAGGCGCGGGCCTATCACCCGGAAAGCGACATCCGCTTTGAAACGACCGGTGCCCTGGAGGGGCTGTTCGATCCGGCCCGTATGGAGCAGGTGTTCGCCAACCTGATCGGCAATGCTGTCCAGCATGGCACCGAGGGCACGCCGATTACCGTTTCGTTGAGCGTTGAACGAGATATGGCAGTGATCGCGATCAACAACCAGGGCAAGCCTATCGAGAAAGAGGCCATCGCCAGCATCTTCAATCCGATGGTCCGAAATCTGCGCAACGGTGAAGCGCAATACGGTTCCTCGGCCGGGCTCGGGCTGGGCCTGCACATCGCCTCGGCAATCGTATCGGCCCATCAGGGCACCATCGAGGTGCTTTCGAAGGCACGAGTCGGCACGACCTTCACCGTGCGCATACCGCTGCTCCCGGGCTGAGGAATTGTCCAGGTGAGCCGTTTCGTCTACTTGTACGATGTCTTATCACGGAGTAAAACTGTCGTCCCGTCCAATAATAATTAACGGAGACGCACGATGGATGCTTCGCAATCTGCAACCGCCGCCGATCAAGGCCGCCGGGTATTCCTGAAAAAATCCCTGGTGGTCTCGGCCGCCGCCGCTACCCTCGGCAACCTGCCGGGGCTCGCCCAGGCCGAGCCCTTGAGCCAGCGTTACCCGGACCCGCTGATCAACATCCTTGATCCCAGCTTCATGGACTTGCGCATCTTCAACGCCAGCGTGGAGAAACTCGCCAGCGGCCTGCGTTGGGCAGAAGGGCCGGTGTGGGTCGGTGACGGGCGTTACTTGCTGGTCAGTGACATCCCCAACAACCGCATCGTGCGCTGGGATGAAATTACCGGTGGCCTGTCGGTGTACCGAGAGAACTCCAATTTCTCCAACGGCATGTGTCGCGATCGCCAGGGGCGACTGCTGGTGTGCGAAGGCTCCACCACCGCCAGCGAAGGCCGGCGTATCACTCGCACCGAACACAACGGCACCCTCACCGTGCTGGCGGACAGTTTCGAGGGCAAGCCTTTCAACTCGCCCAACGACATCGTCTGCAAGCGGGACGGTTCGGTCTGGTTCACCGACCCACCGTTCCAGACCGGCAACAACTACGAAGGGCACAAAGTCACCCCGGTCCAACCCCACGCGGTGTACCGCATCGACGGCGAAACCAGCAAGGTCAGCCGGGTGATCGACGACCTGGCGGGGCCGAACGGGTTGTGTTTCTCCCCGGACGAAAAAACCCTCTATGTGGTCGAAGGCCGGGCCAAGCCCAACCGCTTGGTCTGGGCCATCGCGGTCAAGGCCGACGGCACCCTGGGCGAGCGGCGCAAGCACATCGAAGGCCTGGATTACGCGGCGATCGATGGCATCAAGTGCGACGAGAGCGGCAACCTCTGGTGCGGTTGGGGCGGCAATGGCGACCCCAAGGCCGACCTGGAAAAACTCGACGGCGTGCGGGTGTTCAACCCCGAAGGCAAGGCCATCGGGCACATCTCCCTGCCGGAGCGTTGCCCTAACGTCTGCTTCGGCGGCCGGGAAGGCAATCGGTTGTTCATGGCCGGCAGCCACTCGTTGTATTCGCTGTTCGTGAATACCCGAGGGGCGACGTTTGCCTGATTGAAGCACCCATCTTCGATGGCGTGATGGTCTCTGTGGCGAGGGAGCTTGCTCCCGCTGGGGCGCGAAGCGGTCCCCAATGAAACTGATTGAATCAACCAGACACATCGCGCTACCTGGTTGAGGGGCTGCTACGCAGCCCAGCGGGAGCAAGCTCCCTCGCCACAGATGTCTACTTTTTCTCAGATGTTTTCTGATGGGCTCAGGACTGTCCGCAACTCCACAGCTCCACCGTCGGCTGGCCCGCCGTAGGCTGCCCCAACCAATGACTCATCGGCCGACAACCCCCGTCGAAACACAATTGATAATCACCGGCCTGGGGCGTGCGCCCCAGTTTCAGCGGTTGCAGGGGCGGCACCTGGCGCTGATAGTGCCAGCTGCCATTTCCCAGCCGGGCATCGTCGGGAATCTCCATGCCCGCGCCGTTGCCCTTGACCCTGGCCTCACCCAGGACCAGCCCCTGCTCACTGACGCGATAGTCTTCCTCCCAGCGGATCTTCTCGATGGTGTGGTCCCACGCCAGGGTGAAGTCGGTCACGGCAAGCTGGGCCCAGACCACGCCGGACAGGCCCAGGCACAGCCCGATCACGCCAAGGCCCGTCCGCTACGTCGTGCGCGCCAAACATGCTGGAAGATCAGCAGCCCACCCAGCACGAAGCCAATCTCATCAGTCAGGGGCAGGGCAACCACCAGTAACGCGCCAGCGGCAAAGCACAACAGGCGTTCCCACACCGGCATTTTCTGTTGCATATAACCGGTGGATGCCATCCCCCAGAGCCCAATGGCCAACAACGTCTTGACCAGCATGTACGCGGTCATCCACAGGTTGTCGCCCTGGAGCATCAAGGCCGGGTTATAGACCGTCATGAACGGGATGACGAAACCGGCGAGGGCGATGCGCACCGCCCAGAAGCTGATCTTCAGGCCACTTTCCCGGGCAATGGGCGCGGCGGCGAAACACGCCAGTGCCACGGGCGGGGTCAGGTCGGCGAGGATGCCGAAATAGAACACGAACATGTGCGACACGATCAGCGGCACGCCCAGTTCCAGCAGGGCCGGCGCGGCGATGGAGCTGGTGATGATGTAGTTGGGAATGGTCGGGATGCCCATGCCCAGCACCAGGCAGGTGAGCATGGTCAGCAGCAGCGACAGGAACAGGTTGTCCTTGCCGATCGCCAGGATGTAGCCGGCGAAGGTGGACGCCACGCCCGTCAGCGACACCACGGCGATGATGGTGCCGACCAAGGCGCAGGCGATCCCCACCGGAACAGCGTGACGTGCGCCATCCACCAAGGCATGCAGGCAGATGACCAGGGTTTCCCGCGTGCCTTGCATGAACCAGCAGGCCACCACCAGCAGGCCGATCACCGCGAACACGATGCCGATGCCCAGCCGGAAGAATCCGACGCACAGAATGCCCAGCGCGACCCAGAAGGCGCAGCGCAAGGCGTAGTTGGAGACTTTGAGAATGATCGCCGAACCGAGAATCACGATGGCCGTCAGCGCCAGCCCGACCATGCCGGAGAACAGCGGCGTGCGTCCGGAAAACAGCAGATAGACCAGCACCCCCAGCGGGATCAGCAGGAACCAGCTCTCCTTGACCGCGCCCCAGGCGCTCGGGCATTGGTCCTTGGGCAGGCCCTTGAGGTCGGAGCGCTTGGCTTCCAGGTGAACCATCCAAAATACCGAGCCGAAATACAGGCACGCGGGTATCAATGCGGCCTTGGCGATTTCCACGAACGGCACGTTGATGGTTTCGGCCATGATGAACGCCACCGCGCCCATCACGGGTGGCATGATCTGGCTGCCCATGCTCGACGTCGCTTCCACGCCGCCGGCAAACGCCGCCTTGTAGCCAAAGCGTTTCATCAGCGGAATGGTGAACTGCCCGGTCGTCACCACGTTGGCGATGCCCGAGCCGGTGATGGTGCCCATCAGCGCCGACGACACCACCGACACCTTCGCCGGACCGCCCAGCTTGTGACCGAACAGGCCCATGGCGAAATCGGTGAACAGCTTGATCATGCCGGCCTTTTCCAGGAAGGCGCCAAACAGGATGAACAGGAAAATGTAAGTGGCCGATACATAGGTCGGCGTGCCGTAGAGCCCTTCGGTGCCGAAGGACAGTTGATTGACCAGTTGATCGACGCCGTAGCCGCGATGGGCCAGGTCGCCTGGCAGGTGTTCGCCGAACAGGCCATAGGCCAGGAACAGGCCGCAGATGATCGGCAAGGCGATGCCCATCACCCGCCGCGCCGCCTCGAACACCAGCACGATCAACATGATGCCGATGACCATGTCGGCAGTCGTCAGGTCGCCGGAACGCTGGATCAGGTCGGCCTCGAACACCCATTGATAGAGCGCCGTTGCCATTCCCGCCAGGCCCAACGCCCAAGCCAGGGGTTGCCAGGGTCGTTGCTTGCCATGGGCGGGGTAGCTGAGGAACACCACCCACAGCAGAAAGCCCACATGCACCGCCCGCAGCACAATGCTGGAAACCGGTGAAAAGGCTGCCGTGATGATTTGAAAGATGGAAAACAGCAACGCCACGTAAAACAGCGTCTTGGGCCAGTCCCTCGGGTCCGTGGCGATGCCGTGCTGGTCTTCACTCATGAAATGCCTGCCTGTTGTCGACGTGCGGATGCGAAAGGCAATGCTGCAACGGCGACGCGCGCCGTTGCAGGCCAGGGGCTATAGCGCGCCCACTTCCTTGTAGTAGCGCTCGGCACCGGGGTGGAGCGCGATGGGCAGGTTTTTCGCGGCGTTTTTCAGGTTGATGTCCTTGGCCGCCGAATGGGAAGTGCCCAGGCGGGCGAGGTTGTCGAACAGCAGCTTGGTCATCTGGTAGGCCACTTCGTCCGGGACGTCCGCGCGGGTCACCAGGATATTGGTGATGGCCACGGTGGGCACGGCATCAGCCTGGCCATCGTAGGTGTTGGCGGGGATCATCGCGCTCTGGTAGGCCGGGTTGCCGATTTTCTCCACCACATCGGTGGGAATCGACACGTAATTCAACTTCATCGTCGACGCCAGGTCACGAATGGCCGCCATGCCCAGGCCGGAGGATTGCAGGGTGGCGTCCAGTTGCCGGTTCTTGATCAGGTCAACCGACTCGGCGAACGGCAGGTATTGGACCTTCATGTCGTTGTAGGTGAGGCCGGCCGCCTTGAAGATCGCCCGGGCGTTGAGCTCGGTGCCGGATTTCGCCGCGCCCACGGAAACGGTCTTGCCCTTGAGGTCCGCCAGGGTCTTGATCCCCGATTCCTCGCTGGCAACGATCTGGATGTAATTGGGGTACGCGCCGGCAATCGCCCGCAGCTTGGTCAGCGGTGCCTTGAAGCCGGCATCCTCCACGCCGTTTTTCGCGTCGGCCACCGAGTCGCCCAAGGCCAGGGCCAACTCACCGCGCCCGGCTTGCAGCAGGTTCAGGTTTTCCACCGACGCCTTGGTGGCCTGGACCGACGTCTTGGAACCTTCGATGCCGCTGCTGTAGATCTGTGAAAGCCCAACCCCGATCGGGTAATAAACCCCGCTGGTGCCCCCGGTCAGGATATTGATAAACACTGGGGGAGCCGCGTGAGCGGTGGTGGTGACCGCCAAGGCTGCCGCGGCGGCCAGGAGGGTGAAGCGCTTGTTGACTCGCATGGGAAACTCTCCGTCTTGTTATGGCTTTATGCAGAGTCCTTCCACTGTAGTTCAAACGGGGGCGGAGGCGAGTCGAGGCACCGTAAAGGCTTTTTGTGGCGAGGGAGCTTGCTCCCGCTGGGCTGCGTAGCAGCCCCTCGACCAGGCAGCGCGGAGTGTCAGGTTGATTGAGTCCTGCTTTGGGGCCGCTGCGCGCTCCAGCGGGAGCAAGCTCCCTCGCCACAGGTTCCCGGTCACGCCAGGGGCGCTGTACTGCCACGCACCGTCAACTCAAACGGCAACACCACATGCCGTTCGGCAATCGGCTTCTTCTCGATCAAGGCAATCAGCATCTGCACCGCCTTTTGACCAAACGCTTCGGCAGGCTGGGAAATGGTGGTCAGGGGCGGGTCGCAGTAGGCGGCGAATGGGATGTCGTCAAAGCCCACCAGGGAAATATCCTCGGGCACTCGCAGGCCCATGTGCTTGATGCGCCTGAGCGCGCCGATGGCCATTTCGTCGTTTTCACAGAACAGCGCGCTGGGGCGGTCGGCCAACGCCAGCATCGCGCCAGCGCCGTCGTCACCGGCCTTCAAGGTGAAGTCGCCATGGCAAATCAGGCTGGGGTCGACGGCGATGCCGGCCTGGCCCAGGGCATCCTGATATCCGGCCACGCGGTCCAGGGTCAGCGGGCTACTGCGCGGTCCCTTGATGATGCCGATGCGGCGGTGGCCGAGGCCGATCAGATGCTTGGTCATGGCCTGGGCGGCGGCGCGGTTGTCGAGGCTGATGGTCGGGTAGGGGGCCCCCTTGACCACTTCACAGGCGTTGACCAGCGGCAGGCTATCAGCGCCTGCGGGCATCGATGCGTAAGGATCGCTGGCGCGCAACTGGATCACCCCGTCCGCCTGGCGGGCATAGACCAGGGCGGCGAACTCCCGCTCGATCTCCACCCGGCCCTGGGTGTCGCACAGCAGCAATCGGTAGCCCGCCGCCTGCGCGGCCTGCTGCGCGCCACTGATGACCCGGGCGAAAAACGTGTTGGCGATGGCCGGCACCAGGATCACCAGGTTGCCGGTGCGGCGGGAGCGAAACTGCACCGCCATCAGGTTGGGCCGGTAGCCGGCCTGTTCCACTGCTGCGTTGACCTTGTCCCGGGTCTCGGGAAGCACCCGCTCGGGGGATTTCAGCGTTCTGGACACCGTGGCCACTGAAACACCCGCCAGCCGGGCCACTTCACGAATGTTGGACAAAATCACCTCGGGGAACAGGGGTACGGTGGGGGAGCTTACCGCAGGTTGGGCGCCTGACAAATGTTCAGGCGTGACCTTCTGGGTTTGACACGGAGGGAAACTGAGCCTAGATTTCCGCCATGATGTAACCGGTTACATCTTCATCCTGACAAGAAGAGAATCGCGATGAATCCTGTGGCACCGAAAATAAGAATGGGCTTCGTCGGCGGTGGAGAGGGCGCGTTCATCGGCCAGGCCCATCGTCAGGCGGCGGGCCTGGATGGCGGTTTCGAGCTGGTGTGCGGCGCGTTCAGCCGCGACCCTCACAACACTCGGCAAACCGGCGCGGCCCTGGGCCTGACGGCGTCGCGTTGCTACCACGACTGGCAGCAGATGCTCGACACCGAAGCGTTGCTGCCGCTTGACCAGCGCATGGAATTGCTGGTGATCGTCACGCCCAATCACCTTCACGCACCCATTGCCAGCCAGGCCTTGAAAGCCGGTTTCCACGTGTTCAGCGAGAAGCCCGCCGCCCTGGACCTCAAGGAGTTGCTCGCCCTCAAGCAAGTGCTGCAAGGCAGCCGTTGCCTCTATGGCCTGGCCCACACCTACCTGGGCTATCCCATGGTGTGGCAGGCCCGGGACATGGTGCGTTCGGGTGTGATCGGCGCGGTGCGCAAAGTGCTGGTCGAATACCCCCAAGGCTGGCTCAGCCAGGATGTCGCCGCCCAGGGCAACAAACAGGCCGAGTGGCGTGACGACCCTTCGCAGTCCGGCCTGGGCGGCTGCATCGGCGACATCGGCACCCATGCGTTTTCCCTGGCCGAGTTCGTCGCCGACCAGCCGATCCAGCAGCTGTGCGCGGCGTTGGGCACCCATGTCCCGGGCCGGCAGTTGGACGACGACGCGGCGATGCTGTTCAAGATGGCGGGCGGTGCCAGCGGTGTGTTGATCGCCAGCCAAGTCTGCACCGGCGAAGAGAACCCGCTGAAGATTCGTGTCTACGGCGACAAGGGCGCCTTGGAGTGGCGCCAGGAAGAACCGGCGAGCCTGATCCATCGCGCCTTCGACCAACCCTTGCGCATCCTGCGCAGCGGTGTCGGCCAGCCGTGGCTGTGCGAGGCGGCTCAACGTCGCATGCGTCTGCCGGCCGGGCATCCCGAGGGTTACCTGGAAGCCATGGCCAACCTCTATGGCGATTTCGCCCAGGCCATTCGCAGCCATGCCGAAGGCCCTGACGCCCCAGGCGTACCCGGCATCGAGACCGGTTTGCGGGGCATGGCGTTCATCGAGGCCGCCATCCTCAACCACCGCGGCGAGGCGAAATGGACCGCCGTGCAAACTGGAGCATCCTTGTTGTGAATACCCCCGACCCAACACCGAGCGGCCTGCGCGGCCCCGGTATTTTCCTGGCGCAGTTCATGTCTGCCGAGGCCCCGTTCGACACCCTGGCCAACATTGCCCAGTGGGCCGCTTCGCAAGGCTACAAAGCCATTCAAGTGCCGACCTCGGGCACGCAATACATCGATCTGGCCCGGGCCGCCGAGAGCCAGGATTATTGCGATGAACTCAAGGCCACCTGTGCCCAGGCCGGTGTGGAGATCAGCGAGTTATCGACGCACCTGCAAGGCCAGTTGGTGGCGGTGCACCCGGCGTTCGACGCGCTGTTCGATGACTTCGCCCCGGCCCATGTGCGTGGCCAGCCCCAAGCGCGGACCGAGTGGGCGATCGAGCAACTCAAGCTGGCCGCCCGCGCCAGCCAGCGTCTCGGCTTGAAGGCCCATGCGACGTTTTCCGGAGCGCTGTTGTGGCCGTATGTCTATCCGTGGCCGCAACGCCCGGCGGGTTTGGTGGAGCAGGGCTTTGCCGAGCTGGCCCGGCGCTGGTTGCCGATTCTCGATTGCTTCGACGCGGCGGGGGTGGACCTGTGCTACGAAATTCACCCCGGCGAAGACCTCCACGACGGGGCCTCGTTCGAGCGCTTCCTGGAGGCGGTGGATCATCACCCACGGGCGGCGATTCTCTACGACCCCAGCCATCTGCTGCTGCAACAGATGGACTACCTGGGTTTCATCGACCGCTACCACGAACGCATCCGCATGTTTCACGTCAAGGACGCCGAATTTCGCCCCGATGCCCGTTCCGGCGTGTACGGCGGCTACCAGGGCTGGGTCGATCGCCCCGGGCGGTTCCGTTCATTGGGTGACGGCCAGATCGATTTCAAATCGATCTTCAGCAAGCTGACCCAATACGATTTCAGCGGTTGGGCGGTCCTGGAATGGGAATGTTGCCTGAAGGATTCGCAACAGGGGGCTGCTGAAGGGGCGGCGTTCATCCAGCGGCACATGATCAGCAAGACCGGCAAGGCGTTCGATGATTTTGCCAGCGTCACGGCGGATGAGGACTCCAATCGGCGGTTGTTGGGTTTGCCACCAATACCAAAAGCGTAACCCCTGTGGCGAGGGAGCTTGCTCCCGCTGGGCTGCGAAGCGGCCCCAAATGCGCTGGCGCGGTTTTCCAGAAGCACCGCGTCAGGAGGTTTTACGACTGCTGCGCAGCCGAGCGGGAGCAAGCTCCCTCGCCACAAAAGCAGGCCATAAAAAGCAGGCCACAAAAGCAGGTTACAAAAGCAAGTTACAAAAGCAGGCCACAAGCGCTGTGCAAGCTTTTCATTTTCACAAGAACAACAATAAAACGGTGACTGTCATGACCACGATGAATGCACGCCTGAGCGTGATGATGTTCCTGCAATTCTTTATCTGGGGCGGCTGGTTCGTCACCCTCGGCACGTTTCTGTCCAGCACCCTGGGCGCCAGCGGTGGGCAGATCGGCATGGCCTTCTCCACGCAATCGTGGGGGGCGATCATTGCGCCGTTCGTCATCGGCCTGATCGCCGACCGCTTCTTCAACGCCGAACGGATCCTGGCGGTGCTGCACCTGCTTGGCGCGGTGTTGCTGTATCAGCTGTATTCAGCGGCGGATTTCAGCGTGTTCTATCCGTACGTGCTGGTGTACATGGTGGTCTACATGCCAACGCTGGCCCTGGTCAATTCGGTGGCGTTCCGGCAGATGCGCGACCCGGCGCTGGAGTTCTCTCGCATCCGGGTGTGGGGCACCCTTGGCTGGATCGTCGCCGGCGTGGTGATCAGCTTCGTGTTCGCCTGGGATTCGCGCGAAGCGATTGCGGCTGGCGGCTTGCGCAATACGTTCCTGATGGCCGCCATCGCGTCCCTGGTGCTCGGGCTCTACAGCTTCACGCTGCCGGCCACGGCACCGCTCAAGGAACAGGCCAGCGCTGGCGGCGTCAAGCAACTGCTGGGGCTGGATGCGTTGGGGCTGTTAAAGGATCGCAGCTACCTGGTGTTTTTCATCGCCTCGATCCTGATCTGCATTCCCTTGGCGTTCTATTACCAGAATGCCAACCCGTTCCTGGCCGAAACCGGCATGACCAACCCCACGGCGAAGATGGCCATCGGGCAGGTCTCGGAAGTGCTGTTCATGTTGCTGTTGCCGCTGTTCATCCAGCGCTTCGGCATCAAGCTGGCGCTGCTGGTGGGCATGCTGGCGTGGGCGTTGCGCTACGTATTGTTTGCCTACGGCAATAACGGCGACCTGGCGTTCATGTTGTTCACCGGCATTGCCCTGCACGGCATCTGCTACGACTTCTTTTTTGTCTCGGGGCAGATCTACACCGACGCCAAGGCACCGGAGCGCTTCCGCAGCTCGGCCCAGGGCCTGATTACCTTGGCGACTTATGGTGTGGGGATGCTGATCGGTTTCTGGGTGGCGGGGCAGGTGACCGATCACTTTGTCGTGGCCGGTGGGCATGACTGGCAGAGCATCTGGCTGTTCCCGGCCGGTTTCGCGCTGCTGGTGTTGGTCGGCTTTGTGTTTACCTTCCGTGGCCAGCAGGCGCTCGCCACGCCATCAAAGGCTTGAAGCGGGGCTGGGCGCCAGTCATTTGTGACTGGCGCTCAGTTTGGTGTAGGTCACTTTCCCGCCTTCATTGGAATAGCCCTTGTTATCCAAGGTGTAGACGCCGGCCTTGAAATAGAAGTTGTAGCCTTGCCAGGACTTGTCCAACTTCACCTGTTTACCGCTCTTGCCGATCAGCACCGAGAGCTGGCCTTGCTTGTCCATTTGCAGCGTATACGAGAAGGATTTGTTCAACGGCACCTTGGGCACGGTGTAGATCACCGGGCTTTTCTTGTCCTTGGGCTTGAACCGGTATTCCACGTCGATATTGCCGATGCCCTTTTCGTAGCGGTACACCAGTTTCAACAAGGGCGTCGGCGCATCCTTGGCGTGGATCTGCGCCACCACCACACGGCCTTCGGAAGGCACCTGGTTCACCGACAGCTCGCCCTTGAGGGTGTTGATGCCGCTGTTGTAGCGCCAGTTGAGATGTTTCCCGTCCCGGCTGGTTTCCCGCAGTTCGGAACGCGGGTATTTGCTGTTACCGGTATGGGAGCCGGTCACGGGCGCCCAGAAGATGATCCTCTGGCCGTTATTGTCGAAATACTTGTTCTTCAAGGTCGGCATGGCTTTGGTCGCTACGACCTGCGCCGGCGTTTGCACCGGCAGGGTTACGCTCCAGACAGTCACGTCAATCATATGAAATCCTCCAACGGGAGCGGCCGTTACCTGGCGGCCGTCAAGACAAAGAAGGCCTTCCGTGGCGTAGTTTTCATGTTATCGACGAGGGTCTGTTTCGCTGGAGGCGCACCTGACGGATGGCTCTGCGATGAGCCTCTCGGGCACTGAATTGGGCGGATTATGGTGTGTCAATTTATTACTGATCGGTTAGAGTACGCGCCGCCCGAGAGACGGATCCCGGGCGTCTTCCCATGGAGCGTCAAATGAATCACATCAGTAAAGTTGTTGCGTGCGCAGTGTTCGGCCTGGCCTTGGCGGGTTGCACCGGCACCCCGATGAAAACCCAGCAATACGACAGCACCCAATACACCGTTGTCGGCCACAGTGAAGCCAAGGCCACCGGCCTGCTGCTGTTCGGTCTGATCCCGATCCAGCAGAACAACCGTTTCGTGCGCGCCCAGACCGCCGCGATCAAGGCCAAGGGCGGCGACGCCATGATCAACACCCAAGTCCAGGAAAACTGGTTCTGGGCCTGGGTCCTGACCGGCTACACCACCTCGGTGTCCGGTGATGTGGTCAAGCTGAAAAGCGTTCAGTAACACCCAAGCGTTAAAGGTAAGCGTGCTTACCCGTGGCGAGGGAGCTTGCTCCCGCTCGATTGCGCAGCAATCGCAAAACAAGGGCTGCTACGCAGCCCAGCGGGAGCAAGCTCCCTCGCCACAACAGCCCGATCATGCCCGATCCTCTGTCAGCGTCCCCCCACCACCATATGCGTGAACGGCTCGACATACGCCTGCAACGTCACCAGCCCGCCCACCAGGATCGCCAAGACCACCGAGTGGAAAAACACGTAGCGCAGGATTTCGCCTTCGTGGCCGTACCAACGGGTCGCGGTGGAGGCGACCACGATCGACTGGGCGTCGACCATCTTGCCCATCACCCCACCAGAACTGTTGGCCGCGGCCATCAGCACCGGGCTGATGCCCAACTGTTCCGCCGTCACCCGTTGCAAACCGCCGAACAAGACGTTGGACGCCGTGTCCGAACCGGTCAGCGCCACGCCGAGCCAGCCCAGCAGGGTGCCGAACATCGGATAGAAAATGCCCGTGGCGGCGAAAGCCAGGCCCATGGTTGCGTCCAGGCCTGAATAACGCGTGAGGAACCCCAGCGCCAGCATCGCCACGATGGTGATCAGCGAGTAGCGCACCACCCACAGCGTTCGCAGGTAGTGGCGCACCAGTTGCGGGATGGAGTAGCCCATCAGCAAGCCACCGAGAATCGCCGCCAGGAAGATGCCGCTGCCCGTGGCGGTGAACCAGTTGAACTTGTAGACCGCTTCCTCGGTTTTCGGCTGCGGGACCACGGGCGGGACTTTTTCGATCTGCTGGTGGATGGTGCCGAAGGTCACCAGTGGCGAGAATATCGGGTTGGCCTCGCGCATCGGCTTGCCTTGGGGGTCGAGCTTGGCCGATTGGGTTTGCGGGTCCAGTGCCGGGCGGGTGTCGAACAGATTCTTGAAGCCCTGGGTGCCCCAGGCGAAGACGAATACCGTGAGGATGATCCAGGGCATCCACGCACGCAGCACGGCGGGGCGATTGTCACTGCCGAAAGCGCCGGTGCTGACCGGTTGCTGCTGCTCGCTCGCGTCGATCTTCGAGTCGTCGTGGCGCCCCGTCAGCGCCGCGGACGTATGCACCGTGGCCGGTTTCCAGACCTTGAGGAAACCGGTGAGGCAGGCCATGGAGATCAACGCGGCGATGACATCCACCAGCATCGGCCCGTGGTAGTTGGACACCAGGAACTGCGGGATGGCGAAGCTGACGCCGGCCACCAGGATTGCCGGCCAGACCTCCAGCATCTTGCGCCACCCGGCGAAGGCCCAGATCAACCAGAACGGCACCAGCACCGAGAAAAACGGCAACTGCCGACCGACCATCATCGACAATTCCATTTCATCCAGCCCGGTGACTTTGGCCAGGGTGATGATGGGCGTGCCGAGGGCGCCGAACGCCACCGGCGCGGTGTTGGCGATCAGTGCCAGGCCCGAGGCGGCCAAGGGGGAAAATCCCAGCCCGATCAGGATCGCGCCGGTCACCGCCACCGGCGTGCCGAAGCCCGCCGCGCCTTCGAAGAACGCGCCAAAACAAAAGGCGATCAGCAGCAGTTGCAGGCGCCGGTCGTCGGTGATGCGCGCGAGGGAGTCCTGCAGGACCTTGAACGAGCCGTTTTCGGTGGTCAGCCGGTGCAGGAAAATGATGTTGAGGACAATCCAGCCGATGGGCAGCAGGCCGTTGGCCGCGCCATACAACGCCGCCGAACCGGCCATGTCGGCGGGCATGCCGAAGGCGAAGATCGCGATCAGCAAGGCCGAGGCCAGGGCGTACAACGCCGCCAGGTGCGCCTTGACATGAAAGAACGCCAGGGACGCCAGCATCACCACCACCGGAACCGCCGCCAGGAGTGTCGACAGCACCGCATTACCGAAGGGATCGTAGACTTGTTGCCAGACCATGTTCCACCTCTGCTTTTTATTGTTGGAAGTGCAGGCCCCGGGGGGATTGGCAGAGAAGTATAGGCGGGGATTTGTTAAGCGATTGCCAGGCAAACCCCTGTGGCGAGGGAGCTTGCTCCCGCTGGGTGGCGAAGCCGCCCTAAGAATTTGTGCTGAAACAATGAACCTGGGCCTGCTGCGCCCGAGGCGTCGGACCGGTCCAGCGGGAGCAAGCTCCCTCGCCACAAAAGCGGGTTCGCGCTGGTCTCTGGGCGTTGTTCCTCAGAGGCCAGTTTCAAGGGGGATCGGCTAACGTGCTTCGACGTTATCCAATGCACGGTTCGCCAGCATTGCGCTCAGTTCGATCAATTGCTGGACACCCAGGGCAATGTGGCGTCTTGAGCCTTGATTGGTTGAGCCACCACGACCTATCGCTAAACAAGTAAAGGTGGCGGCTGTACGCAGGTTAGCGATCCGGGTCACAGAAACCCCGGGTAGACCAGAAGGTCTCCCACGCACAGCCACCATAAAGCGAGTTGCAGACGTAAAGACTGCAATCGAGACTGGGCATTGTTGCGTCTGTGTTGAGTCGGATCGCTAAACCCGATCGCTGATTTATCAGCGACGGGGAAACGATAAAGTCCGACCTCCAGGCGCACAAGCCGGCGGATTCTGGCGTAGTTGTAGGTAACGGCGCAAGACAACGTAGCCCGAACCCGAACGTTCCTACATCGGGATAAACAAGGTCCCCTGCTGGACGGGCGACCTGGGTTAATAAAACACCTGTGGCGAGGGAGCTTGCTCCCGCTGGGTGGCGAAGCCGCCCCAAAATTTCTGCATTGAGCAAAAAAACTTGGGCCTGCTTCGCAGTCCAGCGGGAGCAAGCTCCCTCGCCACAAAAGCAGTGCAGCGCTAACGGTGCAGTGCGTCCGCTTAACCCTTCGCCGCCATCGCCGTCACTT
>NZ_JABWRA010000075.1:0-20135 GCF_014268705.1 Pseudomonas sp. SWRI179
GGGCCGCGAAGCGGCCCCCTTGAATCCGGCAGTAAACTCAAGATTTTGGGCCTGCTGCGCAGTCCAGCGGGAGCAAGCTCCCTCGCCACAGGGTATCCGGCAACGTCAGTCAGTACACGCCCCCAACCGCGGGCTTCGCTACGTCCTTGAACGTCGCCGCCAGTGTCTGCAAGCCCCGCATCAACACTGTCGTATCCACGCCCACCGCGACAAACGCCGCGCCTAGCTCGAGGTAACGCCGGGCCAGTTTTTCATCGGCGCTGAGAATCCCGGCAGCCTTGCCGGCCTGGCGGATGCGGGCGATGGCGTCTTCGATGGCCGCTTGCACATCCGGGTGGCCGGGGTTGCCGCGAAACCCCATGGACGCGCTCAGGTCCGCCGGGCCGATGAAGACCCCATCCACACCGTCCACCGCGGCAATGGCATCCAGGTTGGCCAGGCCCTCGCGGCTCTCGATCTGCACCAACAGGCACATCTGTTCATCGGCCTTGTCGAGGTAGCCGGGGATGCTGTTCCAGCGGGACGCCCGGGCCAGCGCACTGCCGACACCGCGGACACCGTGGGGCGGGTAGTGGATGGCACGCACCAGTTCGCGTGCCTGGCCGGCGCTTTCCACCATCGGCACCAGCAGGGTCTGCACGCCAATATCGAGCACTTGCTTGATCAGCGCCGTGTCACCGATCACCGGGCGTATCACCGGCTGGCTGGGGTAGGGCGCCACGGCCTGGAGCTGGCCGAGCAAGGTGCGCAAGTCATTCGGCGCGTGTTCGCCGTCGATCAGCAGCCAGTCGAAGCCGGCATTGGCCGCCAGCTCCGCACAGTAGGCATCGGCCAACCCCAGCCAGAGGCCGATCTGCGCTTCGCCGCTGCGCAGGCGTTGCTTGAAGGTATTGATGGGCATGTCCATGAGGCGGTCTCCGATCAGACGAAACGGCAGGCGATGGAACCGAGCATGTCGTAGTCGACATGGAAGGTATCGCCGGGGTTGGCGGCCACGGGGCGGGTGAAGGAACCGCCGAGGATGATCTGTCCCGGTTGCAGGGTGACGTCATAGGCCGCCAGCTTGTTCGCCAGCCAGGCCACGCCTTTGGCCGGGTGATTGAGCACCGCCGCCGAGACGCCGGATTCCTCGATCACGCCGTTGCGGTAGAGCACCGCCGGCACCTTGCGCAGGTCGATCTCGGTCGGGCGCACGGCACGACCGCCCATGACCACCCCGGCATTGGCGGCGTTGTCGGAAATGGTGTCGAAGACCTTGCGGGTCGCCTTGGTGTGTGGGTCGACCTGCTGGATGCGCGCATCGATGATTTCCAGCGCCGGGATCACCCATTCGGTAGCGTCGAGCACGTCGAACACCGTTACGTTCGGGCCTTTCAACGGCTTGCCGAGGATGAACGCCAGCTCCACTTCCACCCGTGGCACGATGAAGCGCTCGAACGGGATGTCGGTGCCTTCATCGAAAAACATGTCGTCGAGCAGCGCGCCGTAGTCCGGCTCGGTGATGTTCGACGACACCTGCATGGCCCGGGAGGTCAGGCCGATCTTGTGGCCGACCAGCTTGCGCCCGTCCTTGATCTTTTGCGCGACCCAGGCGCGCTGGATGGCGTAGGCGTCCTCAAGGGTGATGGCCGGGTGCTCGAGGGAAAACTGTCGCACCTGCTCACGGGTGCGTTCGGCCTGGTCGAGGCGCGCGGCGGCTTGCTGGATGAAAGTCTGGTCAAGCATGGCAAGGGTCTCTTATTGAGGATTGACGATGGCAGCCCGGGTGCGCAGCACCAGCAAGCCGCCAAGGGCGATGAGCAGGGCCAGCACGTACAGGGCGAGGCTGGCGCTCTGGGTGGTGTCGCGCATCCAGCCGATCAAGTAGGGCGCGAAGAATGAGGCGATGCTGCCGAAGGAGCTGATCAGGGCGATGCCGGCGGCCTGGGTGCCGTTGGACAGGAAGGCTGGCGGCAATTGCCAGAACATCGGCAACGCCGCACTGGCGCCCATGCCGGCGACGATCAGGCCGCTGAGCACCAGGGTTGGGTTGCCAGGGGAAAGCCCGGCGACCGCGATGCCCAGCGCGGCCATCAACAGCGGCACGCACAGGTGCCAGCGGCGTTCGCGATGGCGGTCGGAGGAGCGCCCGCAGCCGATCATGAAGAAGCAGCCGGCCAGGTAGGGCACCGCGCTGAGCAGCCCGACCTTGCCGTCGCTGCCGATGCCGGCACCGTGGATCAGGGTCGGCATCCAGAACGCCAGGGTGTTCACCGCCAGCATCACGGCGAAGTACACCGCCACCAACAACCAGACTTGTGGGTTGTTGAGAATCGCCGAGAACGAGGTGATGGATTTGCGCTGCTCTTCAAGGCTCAGTTGTTCGCGCAGCTGTTGCTTGGCCTGGGGTGTCAGCCAGTTGACCGCCTCGAAACTGTCCGGCAGGCACTTGAGCACAACCAAGCCGAGCAGGATTACCGGCAATCCTTCGATGACGAACATCCACTGCCAGCCGCGCAGGCCGCCAAGGTCATGGAAATGCTCGAGAATACCGCCGGACAAGGGCCCGCCAATCACCCCGGCCATTGGCACCGCGATGGCGAACAACGCCGTCACCTGGGCCCGGCGCCGGGCCGGATACCAGCGGTTGAGAAAGACCAGGATGCCGGGAAAGAAACCGGCCTCGGCCACGCCCAGCAGAAAGCGCAGCACGTAGAAACCGGCGGCGCTTTCGATGAGGAACATGCCGGTGGACAAGGCGCCCCAGACTACCATCAGGGTAGCGATCCAGCGCCGCGGGCCGACCCGGTCCAGGGCCATGTTGCTGGGCACGCCAAACAGCGCATAGGCGATGAAGAACAAGCCGGCGCCGAAGCCGTAGACCGTGTCGCTGAACTGCAGGTCGGCGCTCATCTGCATCTTCGCGAAGCCGATGTTGATGCGGTCCAGGTGGGCGAAGAGGTAACAGACCAGCAGCAGCGGCATCAATCGCCAGGTGATGGTGGCGTGGGTGCGGTCGTGGGCGATGGTGCCGACAGTGTCGGCGGTATTGGCTGTGCTCATGATCTTGTACTTTTTGTCAGAGAGGCCGATGGGAAGGGCGGGGCAGACGGATTCAGCTGGCCTGGCCCTTGAGGAAGGCGTGGACGTTGTTGGCCTTGAAGTTGAGTTGTTCGTGCAGCTCGATCATCTCGAACGACAGGGCCAGCAGGCGTTGGGCCTGGAGTTCGGCGAAGTGCGCAGTGATGACCTCGAAGAGTTTTTCCGCGACTTTCTGGCGGGTGGCCAGGTCGCGACCGTGGCCGACTTTCAAGGTCATGTGCACGAAGGCGTAGTCATGCTTACCGTCGGCCATGCGCCAGGTGTCCAGGCGTACGCCGCGGCTGCGGATGCCGCCCAGGGGGAAAACGCCGCTGTCGCCCAGCACGGCATGGACCTTTTCAAACAGGCCGGGGAGGTCGGCTTGGCGTTCGATGTTATCGGTGTATTCAGCGATGAAATGCGGCATGGGGCCTCCTGGGTCGGTAGTTTTGAGTTGTCAGCTGCAAGCGGCAAGTTGAACGCGGTCAGCTTGTAGCTTGCGGCTTGCAGCTGCTCTATTCAGACTGGAAAAATGGCATTGATCTGTCCGGTGCCGGAGCTGCCGAACGGCTCGGTGATGATTTCGGCAGGCTTGTCGTAGTCCGGTCCGCCGAGCAGCCCCAGCAGCATCGCGGTGTCATGCATCTTGCCTTCGCCAAAGCAGTGTTCGGCGTAGTCCGGGAGCATGGCGCAGAACTCTTTCCAGCGGCCCTGGCGCCACATGTCGACGACGTGCAGGTCCACCTGCTTGTCGAATTCCCGCGTCCAGTTGTGGATGTTGGCTTCGGCGTTGCGATCATCGGAGAAACGGTGGGACAACGAACCGGACGCCAGCACCAGCACCTTGCGATCGCTTTTTTCGATGGCCCGGCGCACCGCGGCGCCGAAGGCGAAGCTGTCTTGCAGGCGATGCCAGGCGCACCAGGCGGCAATGGACACGACGTTGAATTTCTGCGCTTGGGGGATATCCATGTGCATGTAGCGCATGGGCACTAGGGTGCCGTATTCCAGCTCCAGGCTAGGAATGTTGTGGGCCAGGGTGCGCACATCCACGGCATTGGCCTCGGCGGCGATCAGTTCGCCCAGTTCCGGCGCGCCTGCGTATTCGTACTCCATGTTCTTGATGAAGTGCGGTAGCTCGTTGCTGGTGTAGACGCCCTTGAAGTGCTCGCCGCTGTTGACGTGATAGGCGCTGTTGACCAGCCAGTGCACGTCGAACACCACGGCCGTGTCGGCGCCCAGCTCACGGGCGCGACGGCCGATTTCCTTGTGGCCGGCAATCGCGGCGGCGCGGCAACCGTGGTGCTTGCCGGGCAGCTCCGACAGGTACATCGAGGGAACGTGGCAGATTTTCGCAGCCAGGACGACTTCGCCCATGATGATTCTCCTGAAATGTTGTTCTTGTTGATCTTGAAACGGTGAATCAAGTCTTGCCGATGAGCGCTTGTGGCGAGGGAGCTTGCTCCCGCTCGATTGCGCAGCAATCGCCAGGAAAAAGCGGGGCCGCTTCGCAGCCCAGCGGGAGCAAGCTCCCTCGCCACAGGGTGTATCTCTTGCCGCAGATGCATCACCTGCTACAGAGGGATCACCCGATCTGGGTCACACCCCCCACCGCGGTATGTGATGACTGCCCATGGAGATGCAAACGTTCTTGATCTCGGCAAACACTTCAAAGCTGTACTGTCCGCCTTCGCGGCCGGTTCCGGAACCCTTTACGCCGCCGAAAGGCTGGCGCAGGTCGCGCACGTTCTGGCTGTTGATGAACACCATGCCGGCCTCGATGCCGTGGGCCAGGCGATGGGCCTTGCCGATGTCCTGGGTCCAGATGTACGAGGCCAGCCCGTATTCGGTGTCGTTGGCCAGCTGCAAGGCTTCGGCTTCGTCCTTGAACGGGATCAGGCACACCACCGGGCCGAAGATTTCTTCCTGGGCGATGCGCATCTTGTTGTTGACGTCGGCGAACACGGTCGGCTGGATGAACTGGCCGCGGCTCAAGTGGGCCGGCAGGTTGGCCGGGCGTTCCAGGCCACCGGCCAAGAGCGTGGCGCCTTCTTCGAGGCCGATCTTGATGTAGCCGGTGACCTTGTCGTAATGGCCCTGGGTGATCATCGAGCCGACCTGGGTTTTCGGGTCTTGCGGATCACCGACGATCAAGCGTTTGGCACGGGCGGCGAACTCGGCGACGAACTGCGGGTAGACGCTTTCCTGGATGAAGATCCGACTGCCAGCGGTGCAGCGTTCGCCATTGAGGGAAAAAATCGTGAACAGCGCGGCGTCGAGGGCGCGTTCGAGGTCGGCGTCTTCGAAGATCAGCACCGGCGATTTTCCACCCAGTTCCATCGAGTACTTTTTCAACCCGGCGGTCTGCATGATTTTCTTGCCGGTGGCGGTACCCCCGGTGAAAGAAATCGCCCGCACGTCCGGATGACGCACCAGCGCATCGCCGGCCGTGGCGCCATAACCCTGGATCACGTTCAACACGCCGTTGGGAATGCCGGCCTCGACCGCCAGGCGACCCAGTTCGTTGGCGGTCAACGGCGACAGCTCGGACATCTTCAGCACGGCCGTGTTGCCCAGCGCCAGGCATGGCGCGGTCTTCCAGGTCGCGGTCATGAACGGCACGTTCCAGGGCGAAACCAACGCGCAGACACCCACCGGCTGGTACAGGGTGTAGTTGAGCATCTGATCGTCGACCGGGTAGGTATGGCCGTCCATTCGCGTGCAGACTTCGGCAAAGAAATCGAAGTTGTGGGAAGCGCGCGGAATCAGCACGTTCTTGGTCTGGTGGATCGGCAAACCGGTGTCGAGGGTTTCCAGTTCGGCCAGCTTCGGCACGTTCTGCTCGATCAGTTCTCCGAGCTTGCGCATCAGCCGGGCGCGTTCCTTGGCCGGGGTGTTGGCCCATTTCGGAAACGCTTCCTTGGCCGCCGCGACCGCTTGGGCCACTTCCTCGGCACCGCCGCTGGCGACTTCGCCGATGGCCTCCCCGGTGGCCGGGTTGTAGTTGACGAAGACGTCTTTGCTTTCGACCTCACGGCCATTGATCCAATGTTTGATCATGCTGCTCAAGCCTCTTTACGGGATGCGAAGAACTCGGCTTCGCTGACAATTCGATTGACCAGGCGACCGACGCCTTCCACTTCCACCACCACTTCGTCACCGGGCACCACGTCCGCCAGGCCTTCCGGCGTGCCGGTGGCGATCATGTCGCCGGGCTGCAGGGTCATGAAGCTGGACAGGTATTCGATCAGGTAGGGGATGTCGAAAATCATGTCCTTCGTGCTGCCTTCCTGGCGCAGCTCGCCGTTGATCCAGGTGCGCAGCGTCAGGTTGCTCGGGTCCGGCACATCGGCCACATCGATGATCCAGGGGCCGACGGGCGTGGTCGCGTCACGGTTCTTCACCCGCAGGTTGGGGCGGTAGTAGTTTTCCAGGTAATCGCGGATCGCGTAGTCGTTGCACACGGTGTAGCCGGCCAGGTAGCCCAGCGCATCCTCGCGCTTGACGTTGCGCGCGGCTTTGCCGATGACCGCCACCAGCTCGCACTCGTAATGCATGTAGGCGACATTGTCGGGACGCCAGGTTGTCTGGTTGTGGCCGGTGTAGGTGCCAGGCGACTTGATGAATGCCAGGGGTTCGGTCGGCGGCTTGAACGCCAGTTCGGCGGCGTGATCGGCGTAGTTCAGGCCCAGGGCGAACATGCTGCCGGTGGCCGGTGGCAGCCACTGGACCTGGTCCTCGGCCAGCAGGCGACCGTCGGCCAGGCGTACGGCGTTGTGGGCTTCAACGGTGACGGCGTGATCCTGGCCTGCAAAACGAATGCGCGCGTGTTTCATGAACCTGCTCCTGTTTCCTCGGCCACGACGGTATTGACCAGGCGACCCAGGCCGCTGATGGCCACTTCGACGCGATCGCCGGGCAGCACATCGACCCGCCCCTCAGGCGTGCCGGTGATCAGCACATCGCCGGCATGCAGAGTCATGAACTCGCTGATCTCGGCAATCAACTGGGGAATGTTGCGCACGAAGTTGGCCGTGCTGTTTTGCTGGCGGACCTCGCCATTGACGTACAGCATGATCGCCAGGCTGTGGGGGTCGGCCACCTGGGCGCTCGGCACCAGTTCCGGACCGATGGCGCAAAAGCCGTCCCGGCACTTGGCCTTGACGGCGGGGCGGTAATAGCTGTCTTCCGGGAGGCTGAATTCATTGACGACGGTGTAGCCGGCCACGTAGTCCATGGCCTCGGCGGCGCTGACGCGGCTGGCCGATTTGCCTATCACCACGCCAAGGGCCGGTCCTGGTTGCAGCGTTTCGCCGCCACCTGGGTGAACCACATCGGCGTCGTGCCGGTTGCGGGTATTGGGCGTCTTGATGAACAGCACGGGCTTGAGCGGCGGCTTCTGGTAGGGCGGTTGCTCGAACTCGGCGAGGCGCTGTTTCAGCAGCCCCTGGTAGTTCAGCGCGACCCCGAACAGGGTGCCGGTCGCGACGTCATGCAGGGCACGGCTCATGCTTGTCTCCTGGCGATGGCAGAGTGATGCGGGCTCTGCGGTTATTGTTAATGTGTTAATAGTTATAATTAAGATGTTAACTATCGTCAAGCGTGACAGAATGACCGGCACTGGTTGCCTTGCCGGATTCGGTGCAGGATGAGGGCGGCAGGTACCTGAATCAGAATAAAAACGAGCACTGCGTGATGACCGAGCGCCAGCCGATCCCGAACATCAACATTGGTCAGGTGTACGACCAGCGTTACAGCGATGCCGAAGTGCATTACGACCGCCTCGCCAACCTGGCGGGTTTTTTCGGTCGCAACATGCCGGTGCATCGCCACGACCGGTTCTTCCAGGTGCACTACGTCAAGAGCGGCACCGTGCGGGTGTACCTCGATGACCAGCAATACGTCGAATCCGGCCCGATGTTTTTCCTCACCCCGCCGACCATTCCCCATGCCTTCGTGACCGAGGCCGACAGCGACGGGCATGTGCTGACGGTGCGCCAGCAACTGGTATGGCAGTTGATCGACGCCGATCCGAGCCTGGCGCCGGCTGGCGTGCAACTGCCGGCCGCCTGCGTGGCCTTGGCGCAACTGGGGCCTGGGCAGGCAGGGGAGGTGCGGCGGTTGGAATACTTGTTCGAGGAACTGAGCGAGGAGGTAGTGGCGGGGCATCCGGGGCGTAGCGCGGCGCTGGATGGGTTGACGCGTTTGATCATGATCAGCTTGCTGCGCTTGTGTTCCAACTCCCTGGAAGCCAGGCCCGCGCGGCATGAAGACCTGAAGATCTTTCACCGCTTCAATGAGCTGATCGAGGCCCATTACCTGCAGCATTGGCCGCTGTCGCGCTACGCCGAAGGCATCGGCGTGACCGAGGCGCGCCTCAACGACGTGTGTCGACGCATCGCCGATTTGCCCTCCAAGCGCCTGATCATGGAGCGGCTGATGCAGGAGGCCAAGCGCCTCTTGTTGTTCACCGGCAGCTCGGCCAATGAAATCTGCTACCAGCTCGGCTTCAAGGATCCGGCATATTTCAGCCGATTTTTCCAGCGTTACGCCCAACTCACGCCGGGGGAGTATCGTCAGCGGCAATCGGGGTTGCGCTGAAAACGCAGCCGTACTTTATGCAGATAGTCCCGTGGCGAGGGAGCTTGCTCCCGCTGGGCTGCGCAGCAGCCCCAAGACCATTCGACACGGTGTACCAGGCGAGACTGACGACTGCTGCGCAGCCGAGCGGGAGCAAGCTCCCTCGCCACAGAAGCTCCCGAGAGACTTTGCTTCTTGCGGCAGCCTGGAGACGACACTAAGCTGCCGACTCGCCCATTCACACAGTTCGAACATGGCCAATCCCAGACCCTCTTTGACCCTGACCCTGTTGCAAGCCCGCGAAGCGGCGATGGCTTTTTTTCGTCCGGCGCTGAACCAGCATGACCTCACGGAACAGCAGTGGCGAGTGATCCGCATCCTCCATCAGCAAGGTGAGTTGGAAAGCCACCAGCTCGCCCATCAGGCCTGCATTCTCAAGCCGAGCATGACCGGTGTGCTCAGTCGCCTGGAGCGTGACGGGTTGGTGCGTCGGCAGAAATCCAGCCAGGACCAGCGTCGGGTCTTCGTGGGCCTGACCGAGCGTGGCCAGCAATGTTTCGTGTCCATGAGCGAGGGCATGGAAAGCAACTACCGGCGGATCGAAGAGCAATTTGGCGAGGAGAAGATGCAGCAATTGCTCGCGTTGCTCGGTGAGTTGAAGAACATCAAGCCATAAGGCTTGAGAGCCATGAGTCCTGAGTCCGGAGCCTTGAGGCTTGAGGCTTGAGGCTTGAGGCTTGAATTTTGGGCCATTGAGGCTTGAGCTTTTGAGCTTTTTGTGGCGAGGGAGCTTGCTCCCGCTCGACTGCGAAGCAGTCGCAAAGCTCACCTGAACGCGTGGGAGTGGGCAGGGGGCTGCTACGCAGCCCAGCGGGAGCAAGCTCCCTCGCCACAGAAGCGCTTCCTTCACACCGGGCTGCGTTCACGCAGCTCCTGCAACCGATCAGCACCACCCTCTGCCACGCGATTCTGGCTCAAACGATCGGAACCACCTTCAGCCACACGATTCTGGCTCAACCGATCAGCCCCACCTTCGGCCACACGATTCTGGCTCAACCGATCAGCCCCACCTTCAGCCACGCGATTCTGGCTCAACCGATCAGCGCCACCCTCTGCCACGCGATTCTGGCTCAAACGATCAGAGCCGCCTTCAGCCAGTTGATGCTCAGCCTGGGCCGGGTCGTTCTTTGCCGAGGCAGCGTTCGCCAGGCCGACACCGCCAACCAGTGCCAGGGCGATTGCCAAGGACGACAGTTTCGAGAAGTTGAACATGGTGATTCTCCTTGCGTTTGATTGAGTAAGTCCGTGGCAGCGAAGGTGTTGCTGTCCGGTGATCACAGTTAAACGCGCAGATGTATCGACGATGTGTGCGAGGCGGGGGCGAAATCTATCGTTTCGTATCAAGCCGTGCTTCCTATACAGAGCGATACAAATCCTGTTGAGGCATGGGGAGGCGAGGCGCTGCCGAGTGCTCGACGAGTTGAAAAACCGTGAATTGTCTGGTCGATAATCGCACGCTTTGCGGTGTATCCCTGCGTGGGTTATTGACCAAACTAACCGGGTGGTACATTTTAGCGGCACCTGTCTTGTCCCATGTGGCCGAGACCATAATAAAAATAGAGGAACATCCCATGGCAGTCCGTCTGCGAGCGTCCCGCGCCGTCTCCTTGATCCATCTTCCAAGTGCACCGTCCAGCCTTCCAGGTTTGATTCGCTAGCGACCCACGTTGTTGCGGTCTTATCGCGCCAGCGGGATGTCGGCGCTCGACAAGCTCGGAGTTTTCAAGATGACAAAAGTCGTGGATCTGTATTTCAAGCTGCTGAAGCTGCTGATCGTGGTGTGCATGGTCGCGATGATCGTGCTGGTGTTCGGCAATGTGGTGCTGCGCTATGCCTTCAACTCGGGCATCAGTGTGTCGGAGGAGCTGTCGCGCTGGTTCTTTGTCTGGATGATTTTTCTCGGTGCCCTGGTGGCGCTCAAGGACCGTGCCCACCTGGGCATGGACAGCCTGGTCAAGCGCTTGCCGGCGGCAGGCAAGCGTATCTGCCTGGTCATCAGTCACCTTTTGATGTTGTACATCTGCTGGCTGATTTTCAGTGGCAGTTGGCAACAGGCAGCGATCAACCTGAATGTCGTCGCCCCGGCGTCAGGATTGTCCATGTCGCTGTTCTACGGTGCCGGCCTGGTGTTCGGCGCCAGTGCCGCAGCGATCCTGCTTTACGAGCTCTACCTGGCGCTGTTCGGCAAGCTGGGGGATGACGAGTGGGTGATGGTCAAGGACAACGACGCAGAGCTGATCACCCATAACGCCACCGCCCCAGACCCCATCAAGAGTACCCACCCATGACACTGGTTATCTTTCTCGGGTCCCTGATAGGCAGCATGGCCCTGGGCATGCCCATCGCGTTTGCCTTGCTGGTGGTCAGCGTGGCGTTGATGGTTTACCTGGACCTGTTCGACGCGCAAATCATTGCCCAGAACCTGCTCAACGGCGCGGACAGTTTCCCGCTGATGGCCGTGCCGTTCTTCATGCTGGCCGGCGAAATCATGAACGTCGGCGGGCTGTCCAAGCGCATCGTCAACATCGCCATGGCACTGGTGGGGCACAAGCGCGGCGGTCTGGGCTACGTGGCGATCATCGCCTCCTGCCTGCTGGCGTCGCTGTCCGGTTCGGCCGTGGCCGATGCGGCGGCACTGGCGGCGTTGCTGGTGCCGATGATGGTGCTGGCCGGGCACAACCGGGCACGCTCGGCGGGTTTGATTGCTGCCGGCGGCATTATCGCGCCGATCATTCCGCCGAGCATTGGCTTCATTGTCTTTGGCGTGGCGTCCGGGGTATCGATTTCCAAATTGTTCCTGGCCGGCATCGTGCCGGGAATCATGCTCGGCGTGGCGCTCGCCATTGCTTGGTGGTTCGTCTCCCGCAGCGAGAATGTCGAGACGCCACCCAAGCAATCCCGCGCCGAGGTCCTGCGGGCACTGGTCGAGGGCAGCTGGGCCATGGGCTTGCCGATCATCATTATTTTTGGCCTCAAATTCGGCATTTTCACCCCGACGGAAGCGGCAGTGGTGGCGGCGGTCTATTCGCTATTCGTCTCCCTGGTGATCTACCGGGAAATGAAAGTCAGCCAGCTGTATGGGGTAATCCTGTCTTCGGCCAAGACCACCTCGGTGGTAATGCTGCTGGTCGCCGCCGCCATGGTTTCTTCCTGGCTGGTGACCATTGCCGACTTGCCGGGCCAATTGGCGGCGGTGCTTGAGCCGTTCATGGATAGCCCGACCCTGCTGTTGGTGGTGATCATGCTGATGATCATCCTGGTTGGTACGGTCATGGACATGACGCCAAGCATTCTCATCCTCACACCGGTGCTTATGCCTGCGGTCACCCAGGCGGGCATCGACCCGGTCTACTTTGGCGTGTTGTTCCTGATCAACACGGCCATCGGCCTGATTACCCCACCTGTGGGCACTGTGCTCAATGTGGTGAGCGGCGTTTCCAAGCTCAATATCGAAGAAATCGTTCGCGGCGTGTGGCCGTTCCTGCTTGCGCAACTTGCGGTGCTGTTCCTGCTGGTCCTGTTCCCGCAATTGGTCCTGGGGCCGTTGAAATTCTTCACCGGTTGAGACCGGTGCAAGCCGTAGTGGCTCGACTTTAAAAACAATAACGATCGGAGAGTGACATGGGAAAACTGATGAAAACCCTGCTGGCCGGGGCGTGCGCGACGGGCTTGCTGTTGGGCAGCGTGGCCAGCCATGCGGATGAGATTCGCGAACGTACCTTGCGATTCGCCTTCCAGAACGTCAAGGAACACCCCCAGGGCCAGGGCGCGCAGAAGTTCGCCGACCTGCTCAGCGAGAAGAGCGGTGGCAAGATCAAGGTCCGCCTGTTCCCTGGCGGTACGCTGGGCGGTGACGTGCAAACGGTGTCAGCGTTGCAGGGCGGCACCCTGGACATCACCGTGCTCAACTCCGGCATCCTGGCCGCCCAGGCCCCGGATTACGCCATGCTCGATTTCCCGTTCCTGTTCAACAACGTCGATGAGGCCCATGCGGTCATCGATGGGCCGGTCGGGCAGAAACTGGCGGCGCAACTGGACAGTAAAGGGCTGCTAGGGCTGGGGTATTGGGACCTGGGTTTTCGCAACCTGACCAACAGCAAGCACCCGGTGACCAAGCTGGAAGACATGCAAGGCTTGAAACTGCGTGTGATCCAGTCGCCAATCTATCTGGAAACCTTTACCGCCCTGGGCGCCAACCCGGTGCCGATGGCGTTCCCCGAGGTCTACACCGGCCTTGAGCAGCACACCATCGACGGCCAGGAAAACCCTTTCACGGTGATTGAAGGCAACAAGTTCTACGAGGTGCAGAAGTATCTTTCCGTCACCGGGCACATCTTCAATCCGCAGTCGTTGATCATCAGCCAGAAAACCTGGAATCGCCTCAACGACGATGAAAAGGCAATGATTCGCGCGGCCGCGGCCGAGGCGCAGACATTCCAGCGTGAAGTCACGGCGGCGAGCATGGACAAGGCCAAGGCGACATTGGCCGCTGCGATGACCGTCAATGAAATCAGCCCCGCCGAGAAAGATCGCATGCGTGAGCGCGTGCAGCCGGTGATCGACAAGTTCGCCAAATCCCTGGATGGCGACCTGGTGAAAGCGATGTACGACGAAATCGCCAAGGTGCGGGCGGCGCAATGAGGTGAATGGGCCTGACACCAGCGTCAGGCCTGAACAGATCCGACCCTGTGGGAGTGCTCCCACAGTTGTTTTGGGGTGGACTCAGGACTTGCATACGCCGTGGATCCCGGTGGGAGCGGGCTTGCTCGCGAATGCGTCGGGACATCCAGCATCACTGCAAGCTGGCCCACCGCTTTCGCGAGCAAGCCCGCTCCCACAGTTGTTTTGGGTGGAGTCAGGATTTGCATACGCCGTAGATCCCGGTGGGAGCGAGCCTGCTCGCGATAGCGGAGTGTCAGCCAAGATCAATGTGGCTGACCTGACGCCATCGCGAGCAGGCTCGGCTCCCACAGGGATTTTTGTTTCGTCAGTGAACGGTTACTGGGCGGCCGGAACGGCCAGCCACTGGCCAATCACTTTCTGGTAGCTGCCATTGGCCTTGCTCAGGTGCAGCCATTGGTCGACGTACATTTTCCAGGTGTTGTCATCCCGTGGCAGCAGGTAGGCCTTCTCGCCATATTGCAGGTAGCGAGTCGGGTTGACGGCGCACAGGCCGGGCTTGAGTTTTTGCTGGTAGAGCGCTTCGGACGCGTCGGTGATCATCACGTCGGCTTTCTTGTCCAGCAGTTGCTGGAAGATGGTCACGTTGTCGTGGAAGCTGAGCTGGCCGTTGGGCAGGAACGCGCGGACGAAGGCTTCGTTGGTGCCGCCCGCCGGCTCGACAAGACGCACCGACGGCTGGTTCATCTGCTCGATGGTCTGGTAACGCTCCTTGTCTTCGCAACGCACCAGGGGGATCTTGCCATCCACGTCGAGGGTGGAGCTGAAATAGGCCTTTTTCTGGCGCTCCAGCGTCACCGAAATCCCGCCCATACCAATGTCGCATTGGCCTGCAACCATATCCGGCATCAGGGTTTTCCAGGTGGTCTGCACCCATTGCACCTTGACGCCGAGGCTGGCGGCCAGTGAGCGCGCCATGTCGATGTCGATGCCTTCGTATTCGCCAGCTTGGGTTTTAAAGGTGTAGGGCTTGTAGTCGCCGGTGGTGCAGACCTTCAGTTCGCCGCGCTGCTGGACCTGGTCCAGCAGCGAGGGAGCCGGCTCGGCCAGGGCGCCGCTGGAGAGCGCCAACAGGCCACAGAACGTCATCGAGCTTGTTATGGTTTTCATAGGGATTGGACGTCTCGTAGCGGAGGGAAACAAGATCGGGGAGTGTAGTAAAAGTGTCGGCCGGCTGTCACTGCAGGCTTTCCAGGTAGGCGCAGAACATATCGGCCATGGCGTCGCTATACACGGCAACCTCCACGGGAGAGCGGGGCGCTGATGAAAAACGCTTGCCCACGGCGCTCAGCGTGGTGATCACCAGGTCACCTGCGAGGGCACGGGTTTGTACAGGAGCGTCTGGCAAGGCTTGCAGCATGAAAGCGTCCACCGACTGTTGCACCGACAGCCGCGCGGCCTGGTGCTCGGGGGCGTCGCGGTAGAGCGGTGCGGCGTCGTTGAGGGCGACGCGTATCTGGGCCTCGTCGCATTCGGACTGGATGAACGCCCGCACCAGGGTGCGCAGTCGCTCGAAGGGCGGCTTGCGGTTGTCTTCAAGAATCTCGCGCAGCATGTCGCTGGTTTGCCGCCATTCATCGCTTTGCAGGCGGAACAGGATCGCCGCTTTGTTCGGAAAGTACTGATACACCGAGCCGACGCTGACGCCCGCTCGCTCGGCAACACGGGCCACCGTGAAACGTGTCGCGCCCTGGGTCGCCAGAACCTGAACAGCCGCCTCCAGAACGGCGGCGACGAGCTCGGTGGAGCGTGCCTGTTTCGGCTGTTTGCGCGAGGAAATCTGCGGGCTTGGGCGATCGGACATGCGGACGTGAACCTCGACAGGGAATGCGAATAGGAAACGCGACGGATTATTCGTATCTTGAATGCGACGAATTGATCGCATTCTAGTGGGATCCACAGGCCGCGTTCAACGTCACATCGCATCCTTTCCGTGGGTAGGGTTATGACTCAAGAAAACATTCATCTCGGTGCCTCTGCGGTGCCCCAGGCATCCCTCGGTGCCAATCCGGTGTTCAAGCTGTTGCCGCTCACGCTGACGGTGTTCATCGGTTTTCTGACCCTGGGCATGCAATTGCCGGTGTTGCCTCTTCACCTGCATGACACCCTGGGCATGGGCACGCTGGTGATTGGCCTGGTGGTCGGCGCGCAGTTCGTCGCGGCGCTGTTGTCACGGGCCTGGGCCGGCAATTTCGCCGACATGCGCGGTGGCAAGCGCGCGGTCATGGTTGGCCTGGTGACGGCGGCGGTTTCCGGGTTGGTCTATCTGCTTTCCCTGGCGTTCGTTGCCACGCCTGTGACGTCGGTCTGGCTGCTGTTGGGCGGACGTGTGCTGCTGGCATTCGGGGAAAGTCTCATTGTCACCGGCGCGCTGGGGTGGGGCATGGGCCTGGTGGGCGCGCAGCATGCCGGCAAGGTCATGGCTTGGAATGGCATCGCCATGTACGGCGCCTACGCCCTGGGCGCTCCGTTCGGCGTGGCGCTGAATGGCGGTTGGGGGTTCACGGGCATTGCCGTCGCCACGGTGTTCGTCCCGCTGCTGGCGCTGCTGATTGTTTCAGGTGTGCGGGCGGTCGCCCCTACAGCGACCCGGCGGGCACCGTTCTACAAGGTGATGGGGGCCGTGTGGGTGCCAGGCATGGGGTTGGCGTTTTGCAGCGTTGGTTTTGGGGTCATCACAGCTTTTATCGCACTGTTGTTCGCGGCCAGGGCTTGGGGCGATGCCTCCCTGGCGTTCACCGCCTTCGGCCTGGCCTTCATCGGTGCGCGCCTGCTCTTTGGCCACCTGCCCGACAAGATCGGCGGGGCCCGTGTCGCCCTGGTTTGCGTGGTGATCGAAGCCGTTGGGCTGTTGTTGATCTGGGGGGCAGACACGGCGGCAATCGCCTGCTTGGGGGCGGCGTTCACCGGCTTCGGCTATTCCCTGGCTTTCCCGGGCTTCGGGGTGGAGGCGGTGAAGCGTGCGCCGCCGCAGAACCGCAGTCTCGCCATGGGGGCCTATGTCGCTTTCCTCGACATCTCCCTGGGACTCAGCAGTCCGCTGGCCGGGGCGTTGGCGGGTACGTGGGGCATCGGCGCGGTTTACCTCGGTGGGGCCGTGGCGGTGATGCTGGCCGTTGTCGTGGCGCTGGTGCTGTTGCTGCCGGAGGGCCAAGGCCGGCAGCCGGTTTGAGTCCGTCAGTGGTGTTCCCTCGATTGGTTTTAACAGGAGTTTGAAACATGCATGTATTCGTTACCGGTGCCACGGGCTGGGTGGGGTCTGCCGTGGTCCAGGAATTGAGGGGGGCCGGCTATCGGGTCACGGGCCTGGCCCGTTCCGAGCACAAGGTCGCTGCGCTGGCCGCGACCGGCGCGAAGGTGGTCCGCGGCACGTTGGAAGACCTCGACGTCCTGCACCAGGCCGCCTCGGCGGCGGATGCGGTGATTCACACCGCGTTCAATCATGACTTCTCGCGGTTTGCCGAGAACGCTGAGCAGGACCGCCATGTCATCGAAGTATTGGGCAGCGCGCTGCAAGGGTCTGAGCGGCCTTTGCTGGTGACGTCCGGCCTGCTGGGCTTGACCCGGGGCGCGAGCGAGCTGGAGGTGCCCAGCCCGGCTTCGCCGCGTAAGTCCGAAACGGCGGCCCGGGCGCTGGTCGAACGTGGTGTGCGGTGCGCGACCGTACGCCTGGCACCCTCGGTCCATGGCATCGGCGACTACGGATTCGTGCCTCTGCTGATTCGCCTGGCCCGGGAGACGGGCGTCTCGGCCTATCTCGGAGACGGCGGCCACTGTTGGTCGGGTGTGCACCGGCTGGACGCCGCCCGGGTCTATCGGCTTGCGCTGGAGCAGGGCGTGACGCAGTCGGTCTACCACGCCGTCGCCGAGGAGGCCGTGCCGTTCAAGGCCATTGCCCAGGCGATCGGTGGTGGCCTGGGGTTGCCGGTCGAATCCCGGGAGCGCGAGCATTTCGGCTGGTTTGCCCACATGGCAGCGGCGAACATGGCGGTGTCCAGCGAATACACCCGTGCCTTGCTGGGATGGATGCCAAGTGGCCCGGGCCTGTTGGATGATCTTGAGTTGCCTGGTTACTACGCTGGATAAGGGGTACCTGTGGCGAGGGAGCTTGCTCCCGCTGGGTTGCGCAGCGACCCCAATGTTTTACGGTCGCTGCGCAACCGAGCGGGAGCAAGCTCCCTCGCCACAAGGGCTGTGCGGGCCTCTAGCGGGAAATGATCCCGTGGTCGATCGCGTATTTCACCAGGGCCGCGGGTTTGTCGATGTTCAGCTTGCGGCGGATGCTCAGGCGATGGGTTTCGACGGTGCGTACGCTGATGTCCAGTTCGCGGGCCATTTCCTTGTTGTTCAGGCCCTGGACCATTTTCGCCAGCACTTGGCTCTCCCGTGGCGTCAGCTCGTTGTCGCTGTGCGGGTCGGTGGCGAGCCGCTGGGCGATCTCGGCACTGTAGAAGGTGCCGCCGCTGATGATGGCCTCGATGGCCGCGATGATTTCCCGCGATGGCGCGTTCTTGAGCACGTAGCCGCTGGCGCCGGCGCGTACGGATTCGCTCACGTACTCATAATTGTCGTACATGCTGAGGATGAGGATCTTGAGGCTGGGGTATTGTTTGCCCAGTAATCGGGTCAGCTCAAGGCCGTTCTTGTCCTTGAGGCCGATGTCCATCAGCAGCAGGTCCGGTTGGCAGCGACCGACCATTTCGATCGCCTGTGCGCCGTTCTCGGCTTCGCCTACCACGTCCAGTTGCGGCATCACCGAGAGCAGGGCCCTGATGCCGTCGCGGACCAAGGAATGGTCGTCGACCAGCGCGACGCGAATCACGGGAGGCAGGGTCATCGGCAAGTGCTCTGGTTGGAGAGGGGGCATCAGCTTTGCGTGACCGAGAGGTTCATGGGCAGCAGGATGTCCAGTTCGCTGCGGCCTGGCACCGACGTCACTTCCAGGCGTCCGCCGAAATGCTCGACCCGTTCGCGGATGTTACGCAGGCCGATGCCGGCATGGCCGCGTTCCACTTGCGGGACGTTGAACCCCATCCCGTCATCGACCACCGTCAGGCGCAGGGACTGGCTGGAGCCGAATAGGCTGATGCCGACGCTTTTCGCCCCGGCATGGCGCTCGATATTGGTCAGGGCCTCTTGGGCAATGCGAAACAGCGAGACGGGGGCGCCATTTTCCAAGCGGCAATCGAATTCGTTGCTGCGGTAGGACACTTCCAGCCCGCTGCGCTGCTGGAATTCGCTGGCGAGCTGGCCGATGGCGGCGGGCAGCCCCAAGGTGTCGAGCAGGGAGGAGCGCAAGTCGTGGGAGATGCTACGGATCTCGCCGATGGCGTCGCCTAGCCGGTCGGTGGCGGTCTTCAGGATACCCAGGCCGTTGTCCTGACCGTTCTCCAAAACATGGCTGGCCAGTTCGAACTGGAACTTGATCGACACCAGCACTTGGCTGATGCCGTCATGAAGTTCGCGAGAGACCCGTGAGCGTTCTTCTTCCTGCAGGCTGACGATGCGCTGGTTCAGCCGCTGCAGCTTCTGGTCCGCCAGGCGATGTTCGCTGACGTTCAGGGTCATGCCTCCGGCGAATACCAGCAGGACCGCTACCAATGCGATGGCAGCGATGGCTTGCATGGTGGTGTGGATGCCATGGGCGACTTCGTCACGGGCTTGTTGGGTGGCGCGTTCGACATCCTCCAGGTAGATCCCCGTGCCAAGCGTCCAGCCCCATTTGTCGAGCCTCACGACGTAGGCCAACTTGTCGGTCACCTGGCCGGAGGAGGGCTTGTTCCAGGCGTAGCGCTGGAAACCATCGCCTGACTCGGCGCTCCTGATCAGCGCCTGGATCACCGGCAAGCCCTTGGGGTCCTTCATGTCCCAGAGGTACTGCCCGACCAATTCCGACTGGCGGGCATGCATGAGGCTGCGACCCTGGCGGTCATACACGAAAAAGTAACCGTTGATGCCGAAGCTGAGCTTGCGCAGTTCTTCCAGGACCTGCTGTTGCGCGCGCGCGTCTCCCTGGCCGTCGTCATACAGCGGGGCGATCAGGCTCTGCGCCATCTCGACATAGTTCTTCAGTTCGGCGCGCTTGCTCGCCAGGATGCTGTCTTCGATCAGTTGCGCCTGTTGATCGCCCAATTGGCGGTTGAGCGAGATCACCAGGGCGCAGATGACCGCGATGGCCAGGACCAGCGGCAAGATCCCGAGGGCGACGATTTTGTGTTTGAGCAGCATCTGTACTCCTGTCCGGGCTCGGCGGGGAGGCGAATGGCGGCATCATATGCCAAACCAGCCTGCCCGGCACAAACCTGTGGAGCAAGACATGTGGGAGCAAAGCTTGCTCGCGATGCAGGCGCCGCGGTTTATGGAAAACCGTATCGACGCTATCGCGGGCAAGCCTTGCTCCCACAGGGGGAATTGGGGTTCTACGTAGTACTACGGATTTATTTGTTGACCCGTTGCAGGGATATTGGGTCGGCTCCGAATAGCCGGGGCACACTATAAAAACAATCGCCGCAATCCACTGGATATCGGCAGGAGACACGCAATGACAACCCGTCTGGTTAAACACCTCGCCTGGTTTGCCGTGGCTGTTCTGGGAGCCTGTGCGTTGAGTGTCGTGGCCTTGCGCCGCGGCGAACCCATCAACGCCCTCTGGATCGTCGTCGCCGCCGTGGCCATCTACCTGGTCGCCTACCGCTACTACAGCCTCTTCATCGCCAACAACGTGATGCAACTCGATGCGCGCCGGGCCACCCCCG
>NZ_JABWRA010000076.1:0-19886 GCF_014268705.1 Pseudomonas sp. SWRI179
TGGCTAGTTCTGCAGGATTTTCTGGCCTTTGACGACAACGTTCTTGTTCGCCTTGATGTTGATGGCGCCGGAGCCGTCGAGGGTAATGTTCAAGGACAAGAGTTGTTTCAAGACCAGTACGGGAGATGAAGCCGGGAACACGCCGAAGAAAGGCGTGGTCACTAGCAAGATCAAGGGGAAGGTGTACTTCATTGCTTGGTCGATGGACGTGAAGTTCGAAGGGGAAAATGTAGTCAGGCATTTAGACCTGATGACTCATAACCACGCATCCAAGCCAGGAAATACGCCTCCTTGGGCTTATGCCGACGCAGCAGCGACGACGCCCATCGAGCAGTGCAAGAAAGAAGTGGCCAGGAAAAACAAAGCGTGCGGGGGACTGCCGACCAAAGCGCAACGGTGTGACGACAAGGCCTGTACCTCCGCAAAAAAGTGTTTGCTGGTGTCCAAGAAGCAGGCGGATTCCAAGGCGCAGAACAGTCAAGTTGCCTGTTGCCCTGGCGAAACCGGCCACCACCTCGTTGAAGCCCATAGTTTTACAGCGACAGGGTCAGGTCGCCAAACGCCTCTTCCTCAGTTCCCAAATTACGATGAAAAAGATGCACCGTGCATTTGCGTGCAATGCCCTCAAGACGGAAGCGGACGCTATGAAGGGGACCATGGCTTCATGCATGCAGCCCAAGGCAAGCTGGAACAGGCCGCCATTGAGGGCGCGCCGCCCGGTCAAAAGGACTATGCCTGGAATTATGGCCAATCCCGTTCAGCGGGTGTGCGAGCGCTTCAGCAGACCTTTCCGAAGTCGAAATGCTCAAAGAAATGTCTGGAAGCGCAGTTGGACGCCTATCACAAGAATACAGTCGGAGTCAGGGACAAAACCCCTGTGAGGACACACACACCCAACCTTCAAGACAATCAGAAAGCGCTAGCCCACGATATGATCCCAGAGGTCACTATCAGTGCTTGGTAGCTCAATGGGAGCAAGGATGACATGACTCAGACATTGGATTGGACGCTGAGCCGAGTAGCCGTCTTCGATAAAAACCGCGTCTATGTGCTCGCCTACTCCAAACGCGAGCCCGGTACTCGAGTCTTTCGATGGACCGGAACATGGGACAACTATTATGTCCAGGCGATCTGCGCCGGTATCTGCGCGGTTCGCGGCGCGCCTCCCGAAATCCTGACGCTAGGCGCCAATGGTAGCGTTCATCGCGCTGCGCCTGACGGGCAAGCCTACGAAGATATCGTCGAGGAGAAACCCAGTAAACATGGCCTGCTGCGCGACATCCGCCCTATCGGTGCCAATGTCTATGCCACAGGCTTCGGCCGCCAAGTCTATGTTCGAAAGGACAGAACCTGGCAGCGCTGCGATCAAGGGGTGGTCGAAGATTCGACCGCCGACAGCCTCAATGGCTTCGAATCCATCGACGGCTTTGGTGAAGATGAAATCTATGCTGCCGGCAACCGGGGCGAGATATGGTATCGCCGGCAAGGTGCCTGGCAGCGAAGCGAAAGTCCGACCAACATCATTCTGGAAAACGTTCTTTGCGCACCCGACGGAGTGGTTTACATCTCAGGCCAGTTGGGCATCGTCATACGAGGGCGTCTCGACCGCTGGGAGCTCATTGAGCATGAACTCACGGACGATACATTCTGGGACATGGCCTGGTTCAATGACCGACTCTGGCTTGCAACCACCAAAGCACTCTACACACTAAAAGACGGCAAGCTGGAGAAGGTCGAGACAGGGCTTCCCGGCGATCAGAGCTTTAGATACCTGGACGCGAATGAGCAATGTCTATGGTCATCCGGTGAACGACACCTTGCCGCTTATGACGGAGTGAATTGGACACGCATACCCAGTCCTTAAGACGAATGTAGAGACGTACATGGAAAGTTTGTTACCGATTCTCGACCAACACACCGAAGAGGCCGGTTTCCTCGCTGCCCTGCGGGACGATGCCGTGCGTGCCCCCCATTACGATCTGGACCACATAGGCACGCTCGACAACCGCCTCGACGCCCAGCTCGACGGCCTTCGAATCGCCGGAACCACCGGCCTGGAAACCCTCCTGACCCAACTCAGCCCACACGCCATCGGCGAGATGTTCGCCAGTGTGGTCCTGGCCTTCGAGGCCGGTAACGCCCAAGTGCTGTCGCGGCTCAGCGCGCATTTGCGCAGCGCCTTGGAAACCGAGCGCGGTTACCTGATGGCCCTGGGTTGGCTCGACTGGGACCGGGTATCGCCCTGGATCGAACGCATGCTCGCCTCCCCCGAGCCCCTGTTCCGTCGCCTCGGCCTCGCGGCCTGCGGCATGCATCGCCACGACCCAGGCCCCGCCCTCCTGGTCGGACTGTCCGACGCCGACCCAAGCGTGCAGGCACGCGCTGCCCGCACCGCTGGCGAGCTGCGCCGGCGTGACCTGCTGCCAGCGATTCGTGCCCACCGCCAGCATGAAGACGCCGCCACGCGTTTCTGGGCCAACTGGGCCACCACTCAAATGGGTGATCAGCAGGCCTTGGAGCCTCTGCGCTCATTTGCCGAACGACCGGGCGAATTTCAATACCGGGCGCTTTGCGTGTTGCTGGCCTGGCAGGAGCGCGAGCCCAGCATCGCCTGGATACGCCAATGGGTACAGGATCCCAGGGATCGGCGCATCGGCATCCAGGCCCTTGGGCTGCTGGGCGATCCGGTCTGCGTCCCCTGGTTGATCCAGCAGATGAGCGACTTGCCCCATGCCCGCGTCGCCGGCGAAGCCTTCAGCTTGATCACTGGCGCGGACCTGGCGCTACTCGACCTGGAACTGCAGGCCCTGCCGGATTTCGATGCGGGCCCGAACGACAACCCTGAAGATCCCAATGTCGCGATGGACCCCGATGAAAACCTGCCCTGGCCCGACCCGCAGGCAATCGAAAACTGGTGGCAAGCCAATAGCGGCGACTTCCAGGTGGGGACTCGTTATATGCTGGGATTGGTCCATGGCGAACACAGTTTTCAGCAAGCCCTGGTCCACGGCCAGCAACGCCAGCGCATCGCCGCCGCCTGCGGCCTCGCCCGCTTTCGTCCCACCGAAGCGCTTTTCCCCACCAGCGCACCGGCCTGGCGGCAAAAGCGATTGTTGGGGATGACCGCGGCATTCGGGCGATGATCAAGGTGTTGGTATAGCGCTATGCCCTCGGCAATCATTTACAACCTCTGGAGACACCATGCCAAACCCAACCGGACAGAACCCCGTGGCACTCATCAGCGGGGTTGGCAGTGAGGTCGGAATCGGCATGGCAATTGCCCGCAGGTTGGGTGCCGCCGGTGCCAGACTGATCATCACCGCCAGCAGTGCACGCATTCTCGAACGCGTCGCAGAACTACGTGCCGAAGGGTTCGACGTCGAAGGGCGGGCCCTCGATCTTACCGATGAAAACCAGGTCCGTGAGTTTATGGTATGGGCAGAATCCGTCTGGGGGCAGGTCGATATTCTGGTGAACAACGCGGGCATGGCCATGCAAGGCAGTCCGGAGCTTTTTTCCGACTTGGCGACCATGGACCTGCACACCTGGAACCTGACACTGGCGCGAAACCTCACCACGGCCTTTCTGCTTACGCGGGCGGTCCTGCCCGGCATGCGTGCGCGTCGTTACGGGCGCATCGTCAACATCAGTTCCACGACCGGCACCCGCTGCAGCAACCCCGGTGAAGCGGCTTACAGCGCCGCGAAAGCCGCAATGGTTGGCATGAGCATGAGCCTGGCGCTGGAAGTCGCCCAGCAAGGGATCACTGTCAACAGCGTCGCGCCCGGCTGGATCACCACGGGGTCGACCACCGCCGAGGAAGCCAAGGCAGCTGGCTACACGCCGATGGGCCGGGCCGGACGTCCCGAAGAGGTGGCGGCATTGGTGGCTTTCCTGGCGTCGGCAGAGGCCAGCTACCTCACTGGCGAAGTCATCGTGGTGGATGGTGGAAACTGCCTGGTCGAGAACAAGGCGCCTTGATTCCCCTGTGGGAGCAGGCTTGCTCGCGATGGCGGTGGTTCAGGAGGCACAAGGGCTTCGAGAACAGCACGGTCTTGTGGCGAGGGAGCTTGCTCCCGCTGGGGCGCGCAGCGGCCCCCAAAAAGCGATGAGCGCTGCGCACTCAAGCGGGAGCCAGCTCCCTCGCCACAAAAGCGCCCAAGCGTCACTTGAATAATTCACTGCTCATGAAATCGATGAACACCCGCAGTTTCGGCGCCAAATGTTTGCTGGAAGGCCAGAGCATGCGGAAGGTGTTCTGATACCGGTTGAAGTCATCCAGGACGGTGACCAGCTCACCGCTGGCGATGGCCTTGCGCACGGTGAAGTCCGGCACGCAAGCGATCCCCAACGCATCGTGCACGACATGCAGCAACGCCTCGGTGGTGTTGCAAACCAGGGTGGCCGGCAGGTTGAGATCCGGCTCCCCTTCGCCGTTTACCGGCCAGACTTGCATCCGGCCAGTGCTGGGGAATTTGTACAGCAGGCAGGCATGCCGCAGCAGATCCGCCGGCACCTGCGGTGTGCCGTGTTCGGCAAAGTACCGCGGCGAACCAACCACAACCAGCTTGAACGTGCCCAACGGGCGGGACATCAGCCGAGAGTCGCTCGGTTCTCCGGTCCGAATGACCGCATCGAAACCTTCCTCGATGATGTCCACCAGCCTGTCGGAGAAATCCAGGTCCAGTTCAATACTGGGGTAGCGGCGCATGAAGGCGATCAGCGTCGGCATGACCAAATCCGCAACCAGTGGCAAGCTCACGCGCAGCTTGCCCCGGGGTGCTTCACGGGTTTGCGACAACTCCTGCTCGGCCGCTTCGACTTCGCAAAGAATCCGCCGGCAACGCTCAAGGAACAGCGCACCTTCCGCCGTCAGCGTGATACTGCGCGTGCTGCGATGAAACAGGCGGACTCCCAGTCGCGCCTCGAGCCGGGCCACGCTTTTGCCCACCGCCGAAGAGGAAATGCCGAGCGCCCTGCCCGCTTCTGAAAAGCTGCGGGTTTCGGCCGCGCGCACAAAAAAATCAATCCCGCTCAGCGATTCCAAGTCAGCCCCCATTGCGGACATTTTTTCCGATGTGTTCTGCACTCTAGCATTCTTGTCTCGCAAAAGACGCGCACTTACCGTGGTCGACACTTATCAGCGCTTCAGGCAGGTGCCCCATGACGATTGCCAATACCCATATCGATGCCGAGGTCGTTCAAGACACCGCACCGCTTCCCATCGGTTCACTATTTGCCCTGGCGCTGGCGGCGTTCGTGACCATTCTCACCGAAGCCTTGCCCGCCGGCCTTCTCTCACAGATCAGCGAAGGGCTGGCGATCTCCGAATCCCTCGCCGGCCAGTTGGTCACCGTCTACGCGATAGGTTCCTTGTTGGCGGCCATTCCGCTGACGGCAGCGACCCAAGGCATGCGGCGCAGAGCGCTTTTGTTGCTCGCCATTGCCGGTTTCGCCGTGGCCAATACCGTCACGACGCTTTCCACGCATTATGGTTTGACGATGGTCGCGCGCTTGCTGGGTGGCGTATCGGCCGGGTTGCTTTGGGCCTTGTTGGCCGGCTATGCCGCCCGCATGGTGCCCGCACACCAGAAAGGCCGGGCGATAGCGATCGCCATGGTGGGCGCGCCCTTGGCGTTATCCCTGGGCGTACCCGCCGGTACGTTGCTCGGCAACCTGATCGGTTGGCGGATGAGCTTCGCCATCATGAGCCTGTTCGCCGTCGCCTTGATGGTCTGGGTCCGACTCAAGGTGCCTGACTTCCCAGGGCAAGCCACCCATAAGCGCCTTGCCTTGGGTCAGGTTTTCACCCTCCCGGGCGTTCGCTCGGTGTTGTTCGTGGTGCTGGCGTTTGTCTTGGCGCACAACATTCTCTTTACCTATATCGCGCCGTTTTTAACGGCGGCGGGCCTGGGCGAGCGGATAGATCTGGTCCTGCTGGTCTTCGGTGTCGCGTCGTTGCTGGGGATCTGGGTCGTCGGCGTGCTGATCGATCGCCACCTGCGGGTGTTGACGCTGGCCGGCACGGTGCTGTTCGCCCTCGCGGCACTGACACTTGGCGTGATGAGCGACACGCCAGCAGCGGTGTATATCGCGGTGGCGGCTTGGGGAATCGCTTTCGGAGGGGCTGGGACGCTGTTCCAGACAGCCATCGCCAAGACGGCTGGGGACGCGGCGGATCTCGCCCAGTCCATGCTGGTCACGGCCTGGAACCTGGCCATTGCCGGTGGCGGGATCATCGGTGGTCTGCTGCTCGATCACCTGGGGGTCGTTGCGTTTGCGCCGGTCTTGGTCGTTCTCCTGCTGCTGACGTTGGCCGTGGTGTGGTCTGCAGAACGCCATGGCTTTGCGCAGAGCATCTAGCAACACGGTTCTATTACGCTTGGGGACTGATATCCCGGTTTGGTTTGCAAGATCAGGCAAGAATCAGCCCGGATCGTGCAACCCACCCCAACCATTCCTTCCTATAGTTAACCAGAGCCAAACCATCTGGAGCTGGTCCCCCTATGAGCGCCCTAAACATAAACGGCCGTGAATACACGGTCGACGTAGACCCTGGCACCCCGATTCTCTGGACCCTGCGCGATACGCTGGGCATGACCGGCACCAAGTTCGGCTGCGGCGCGGCGTTATGTGGTGCCTGCACCGTACACCTGGACGGCCAGGCCATTCGTTCCTGCGTGACGCCCATCGCCGCCGCCGAAGGCAAGAAAATCACCACCATCGAAGCGGCCACCAACGGCAGCGACCCGGTCGGCAATGCGGTGCACGAGGCGTGGGTCAAGCACGACGTGGCGCAATGCGGCTACTGCCAGAGCGGCCAGATCATGAGCGCGACCGCATTCCTCAAGGCCCAGCCCAAGGGCAAGCAGCCCACGGTGGCCGAGATCGACTCGGCCATGGCCGGCAATATCTGTCGCTGTGGCACCTACGCCCGAATCCGCGCCGCGGTGGCTGATGCCGCCAAGACCCTTGCCTGATCGGAGCCGACCATGTTGAACGAGATATTCCCGAACGAGCTCCCCCGCGCCTTGCAACAGATGCTTGAGCGCGACGAGGCTGACGGCCCAGCAGCCCTGCCCCGGCGCAGTTTTCTCAAGATCGTCGGCATCGGCGGCCTGGCCTTGGGTGCGTTCCCGCACCTGGCCTTGGCGCAGGAGGCCAATGGCGCCGCCGCAGCGCCGCTCAAGCCGACCCAGCAACCCTCCGCATTCGTCCAGATCGCGCCCAATGGCGAAGTCACGGTGACCATCAACCGCTTGGAGTTCGGCCAGGGCGTACAAACCGCACTGCCGATGATTCTCGCCGAGGAACTGGATGCCGACTGGAGCCTGGTGCGCAGTCGCAACGGCAGCAACGACGCCGCCTACATGGACCCGGCCTTCGGCATTCACCTCACCGGTGGCTCCAACACGATCAAGAACAGCTACACCCAGTACCGCGAACTCGGCGCCCGTGCGCGCGCCATGCTGTTGAGTGCGGCTGCTGCCCGCTGGAATGTGGACGTGGCGAGCCTGCATACACAGGCCGGCATGGTACTCGGGCCCGAGGGCCGCAAGGCGAGTTACGGCGAACTGGCCGAAGCCGCCATGGCGATGCCTGTGCCCGAACAGATCACGCTCAAGGATCCCAAGGATTTCCGCATCATCGGCCAGGCCACCACCCGCATCGATGCCAAGGCCAAGAGCAGCGGCCAACAGGATTTCGGCATCGACATGCACCTGCCGGGGCAGCTCACGGCGGTCGTCGCTCGACCACCGGTGTTCGGCGCCAGGATTGCCTCCCTGGATGACAGCGCCGCGCGGGCCACGAAAGGCGTCAAAGCCGTGTTGCGCGTGCCGCTGGACGGCGGCGCCGAAGGTGTCGCCGTGGTCGCCGACGGTTACTGGCAGGCGAAGTTGGCCCGGGATGCACTGAAGGTGGAATGGAACACTTCTACCGTGGAAAAAGTCGACAGCGAAAAACAACTGGCTCAATACCGCGAGCTGGCCAGCCAGCCCGGCCCGTTGCACTTCGACGCCGATATGACGCCGCTGGCCAGCGCGCCGCATCAACTGGACGCCGAGTTCGTGTTTCCCTACCTCGCCCACGCCCCGATGGAGCCCCTGAACTGCACGGTGCAGCTCGCCCAGGACAGCGCTCAACTGTGGGTCGGCACGCAGTTCCCCGGCGGCGACGGTGCCGCGGCCGCCAAGGTACTGAACCTCAAGCCCGAGCAGATCCAGGTCAACGTACAGACCGCTGGCGGTGGTTTTGGCCGGCGCGGCGTGCCCACCAACGATTTCGTGGTAATGGCCTGCGAAGTCGCCAAGGCCGCCCGCACTGCGGGAGTCAACGCCCCTATCCGCACCCTTTGGAGCCGGGAAGACGACATCAAGGGCGGCTACTACCGCCCCATGCATCTGCACCGTGCGCGTATCGGTTTTGACGACAGCGGCAAAGTCCTCGCCTGGGACCACGCCTTGGTGGGCCAATCGATCATCACCGGTACCGTATTTGGCGGGCGGGTGAAGAACGGCATCGACCCGACCGCCACCGAGGGCATGCGCAATCCCTATCCGCTGCCCATGCGCCTGACAGTTCATCATCCCAAGCTCAACGTGCCCGTATTGTGGTGGCGCAGCGTGGGCTCCACCCATACGGCGTTTGTGATGGAGACGTTGATCGACGAGATCGCCCGCACCACCAAGCAGGACCCGGTGGCGTACCGGATGAAGTTGTTTGGCGACCAGAGCCCACGCCATCGCGAAGCGCTGCAGTTGGCCGTGGACAAGAGCGAGTACGGCAAGCGCCAGCTAGCGGCGGGCCGTGCCTGGGGCGTGGCGGTCCACGAGTCGTTCAGTTCGGTGGTGGCTTACGTGGTCGAAGCCTCGGTACAGGATGGCCGCCCCGTGCTGCACAACGTGACCGCCGGCGTGCACTGCAACCTGGTCGTCAACCCACGCAGCGTCGAGGCCCAGGTCCAGGGCGCGGCGCTGATGGGCTTGTCGATGTGCCTGCCCGGTGGCGCCGTCACCCTGAAGGACGGCGTGGTGCAGCAGAGCAATTTTGCCGACTTCAGCGTGCCGCGCATTACCGACATGCCGGAATTCGCCGTCCACATCGTGCCCAGCGCCGAGCCTCCCACGGGAATGGGCGAACCCGGCCTGCCAGCGTTGGCCCCCGCTTTTGCCAACGCCGTGGCGAGCCTGACGGGTAAACCGTTGCGTGAGTTGCCGTTCAAGTTAGTGTGATGGGGCGAGGCTGTCTGGTCGCAATGCCAGGCAGCCTCGCGATCACAAGCGAATCCGTTTGATATCCCGCTGCGGCGGCGCCCCAAAGAGACGGCTGTATTCACGGCTGAACTGCGAGGCACTTTCATAGCCAACCAAGCCCCCTGCACTACTCGCGTCGACGTTCTGGCTCAACATCAACTGCCGAGCGGCTTGTAGCCGCAGTTGCTTCTGGTATTGCAACGGGCTCATGCCGGTTACAGTGCGAAAATGCTGGCGAAATGTGGAAGGACTCATGTGGGCTTGTGCCGCCAGATCGTCCATGCGCAACGCCTGGCGAAAATTCAGTTTCAGCCAGGCGACGGTCTTGGCAATGTGCTGGCTGGGTGAACCGGCAGCAATCACATGCAGCAACTGCGGCGCGTGGGCACCACTCAACAGGCGAGCGACGATCTCTTCCTTGATCAGCGGCGCCACCGCCTCAAGCAGGGACGGCTCCTCCAATAGCTCTATCAAGCGTCGCAGGGCGTCCAGTACGCCGGCATCCAGCGCTTGTACGGTTATCGGTCGAAACGCGTCGTCGCGCATGCGTTGTGACAGCTGCATGCGCTCGGCCACCTGCATCACCATCGTGCTGTCGAATCTGAGCATCATGCCCAGGAATGGCTTGGCGACGCTGGCTTGGGAAACATGGGAAATGACCGGCAGATCCACGCAGGTCACCATGGACTGACCGGGCGCGTAGGTCAGTATCTCGTCCCCGATCATGGCTTGTTTGCGGCCTTGCAAGGTCACGCCGATGCCCAGGCCGTAGAGGCAATGCATCGGCGCGGTGATCGCTTTGCGCCGATGCAGGGTCAAACCGGCAATAGCCGTTATCTGGTCGCCATCGCTGGGCACATGCCGGCTGACTGAACCGACCAGGCGACTGATATCGCTGACGCTCTGGTCGCTTTTAAAATCGGTGTGCACACTTCACTCCTTGGAAACTCGGGCCCACGACTCGCGGCGATGGCGAACAATGTTCGGCATCGCCGCGAGTCGTGGGCCAATATGGACGCAGTATGCTGGGTCGGCGGTTCGGATCGTTTGCCTGATTGGCGCAATTTCTTGCACGATTCAACGAGCCGTGGCGGGCGTCACTCCCTCAGAGGCAGTTATGACAAGATATTTCAGAAGCTGGGAGTGCACAAAGTGATGGCTCTGTCGGTTACCTAAAGAGTCTGGAAGATGTAGCCGGTGGACGGTTGATCGTCCAACGCGACACCTACTTGCGACAGTCGTTGGGCCAAGGCCGGCGTCTCGACCCGCACTTTCCAGTCCACGCGTGCCGGTGCCACGGGGGCGCGGTCGTAGCGCATGATCGCTTCAGCCAACTGCACTCGGTCTGGCAAGTACACCGCCAGCGCGTTGCCCTTCCAAGCGGCGACGCTCAGGCCCATGGCTTCACACAGCGCAATCTTGGCCTGGGCATCGTCCCGGTCCGCCTGGCGGGAACGTTCGATCTGATCGGCCAGGAGCGGATCGACGACGCGGTCGGTGAACAAGACCTCGCCCGCCTCCCAGACTTCGGGGGGACAGATCTTGTCGGCTGGACGCAAGGCAATGAGTGGATTGATTTCCATCGGGTAGATCCGACAGACCAGCGGCCGCTCTTCATAGATCCCACAACGACCATCGTCGCCGAGATTGCGGCACTGCGTCAGCGCATTGCCTGCCAGTACCGCAACAACTCGAATTCGGGCATCGCCACTGTTGACTTCCACCGCCCTTTGGGCGCTGTGGGCGAATTGTCGCGGTTCCGAGGGCCAGGTCGACTCATCGAATGCCTCCAGTACGACCGCCACCTCATGCCCGCGTTGTAGCCACTGCCTTGCCTCTTCCAGCGTCAGTGGAATCAGCCGACCCTTGCAGCAAACCCCGCAGCCGTTGCAGGCAAAGCGGATCGCGTTGTTTTCCATATCAAGCACTCGCACACATGTTTTTGAACGCCTACAGAAGGCCCCACCATTCGGATACATGCGTGGCAGGGCCTCAGGGCCGCGAGAGTATGTGGAGCGAAACGTCCATCCGCTTGCCGGATCCGCCGGCATGTTTGCCTGATCCAAGGTGATTTCCGGTATCAGCCTTTGGGAGGAAAATTCGTTGTTTCAGGCAACCTTTCACAATAGATATGAGGAACGCAGCATCATCGAAGATGATCGGCATCGATCACAGCCTGGGCGAACGCCTGCGGCGCCTCTTGCGGCAGATTGTGGCCGATGCCGCCATCGATCAGGCGATGCTCATATTTCCCGGTGAAACGCTTGGCGTAGGCTTCGGCGGGCGGATGGGGAGCGCCATTGGCGTCGCCTTCCAGGGTGATGGTCGGCACGCTGATCGACGGGAACGTCGCCAGTTTCTTCTCCAGCCTGTCGTATTTGGCTTCGCCCTTGACCAGCCCCAGGCGCCAGCGATAGTTGAAGATTGAAACGGCGACATGGTCGGGGTTCTGCAAGGCGGCGGCGCTTCGGTCAAACGTCGCGTCATCGAAATTCCACTTCGGCGACGCCAGCTTCCAGATCAGCTTGGCGAAGTCGTGGGTGTTCTTCTCATAACCGAGACGGCCACGCTCGGTCGCAAAGTAGAACTGGTACCACCACTGCAACTCAGCAGCCGGCGGCAGCGGCGCCTTGCCGGCCTCCTGGCTGCCGATCAGGTAGCCACTCACCGCCACCAGCGCCTTCACCCGCTCCGGCCAAAGGGCCGCGACGATGTCGGCGGTGCGTGCGCCCCAGTCGTAACCGCCGAGCACGGCCTGCTTTATGTTCAGCGCGTCCATGAAATCGATGAGATCGCTTGCCAGCGCCGACGGCTGGCCGTTGCGCAGGGTCTTGGCAGACAGGAAACGTGTATCGCCATAACCGCGGGCATACGGGATCAGCACGCGATAGCCCTTCTCTGCCAGCGCCGGCGCCACATCGGCGTAGCTGTGGATGTCATAGGGCCAACCGTGCAACAGGATCACCACCGGCCCGTCGGCGGGACCCACTTCGGCATAGGAAACCTCGAGCAGGCCGGCCTTGACGTGCTTGAGCGGGCCGAACGAGGTGTGGCTGCCGGGGGTGATCGCGCCGACAGTGCTCGCCGGCAGATCGGCCGCGCTGGCCGGGGAAGAGGTCAGTGCCAAGGCGCCCATCTGCATCATTGCCAACGCCAGGAGCGTGGGTGCAAGCAGACGGCGATGCCGGGGTACGGGGGAACTGTTTATATCCATGTGAAGCTCCTTGCGAACGACGTGGGTAAGCCGGTGAGACGGCTTGGGCGGTCTCGATGGGTCCCATTTGACGTTGGCCAGGTATCGCGAATGTGTCAGCGACGGGCTGGAATGCAAGCGTCCGTATCGATCGTGAGCCAGGATACGCTTGGATACATTCGGAGCTCACAAAAATGGGCCGCTGCGCAGCCCAGCGGGAGCAAGCTCCCTCGCCACAATGTGCACGCGCCTGCAATACGCGGAGTGGCTTACTTCACCGCACGCCACCGGTTTCGTGCATGCAGATAGGCGGTCGTATCGCTGTAGCCCAATTGGGTGGCGATCTGCGCTATAGGTTCGCCTTGCATTTCCAGGAGTTGCTCCAGTTCGGCGCGCACCTGGTCGAGCAATTGCCTGAAGGTCGTGCCTTGTTCTTCAAGGCGCCGGCGCAGCGTCCTCGGCGTCTGGTGCAGCGCGTGCGCCAGATCCACCAGCGTCGGTGTCTCGCCTTTGGCCAGCGATTGTCGAACGCCCTCGGCGAGCCGGGCCGACCATCCGGTGAAGTGGCGATGCGTGGCCAACCGACGGTCGAGTTCCTGAGTCAGCAGCTCCAGCAGTCCGTGATGACGCGTTTGCATCGGCAGACGTGTGCTGGGGGCATCGAAGTAGAAACGGTTGACCGGGCAATCGAACTCGACACGGTCGCCGAACCAGTGGCTGTACTGGAGGTAGTACGAGGGTCGCGAATGGGCGAATTGGGCGAGAACCGGTTGTACGTCCCTCCCCGTTCCTTGTCGTAGTTGCGTAATGGCCATCACGCCGTAGTGCTCGACCACATACCGCGCCAGATCACCCGGCGCGTCGACATTCAGCTCGACCCCCAGGCCGTTCTCATCATTGACCAAACGCACCGTGTCGGTGTCAGCGGCCAGCGGTGCGTACCGCGCCCAGAGCTGCATGGCCGAGAGGACGTCAGGGCTGTACAGGCAAAGGTAGGCCAGGACGTGCCAGTCCTGCGGCGTGAATAACCCGAACAAGTTCAAGCCGATCGCCGGATCGACCCGCGCAGCCTCGCGCCAGAGCTGATCCAGTTCGATCAGGTTGTAGTCCTTGTGCTTCCCGCCCGCATGACTGTCCAGGAAACGCTCCAGCACCTGGCCCAATTTGCCCCGGTGAAAGCGTTGGGGTGAGCGATTGACCGCTTCTCGCTCGATTCTGTCCGTTTCGCGCATTGGGAGGGCTGACTCGCTGGCTTCTAATGAAATGGCATTGCCCGCTGGGGCCTTAATCGAGAGTGCCATGAATACAACAATGCTCGCCAATAATCCTTCCGCTGTCGTGGCCGGGATATTCCTCGCCTTCATTCTGCTGGAACTCGCTTGCTCGGCCTTGCGCCAGTCATCGGCCGGCAGGCGTGACGTACTGATTGAAGTCATCGGCTCCGGGATCCTGGTGGCAATCACCTTCCCTGCCGTCATGTGGCTGAGCGGCCAGCTGCTCGGCCTGGCTGCCCCGCAGATGAAGGATGCGCTGGTGGCAATCCCTTGGGCCGCGGGTTTCGTGTTGTTCCTGCTGCTGGACGACATGACGCAATACTGGTGGCATCGCCTGACTCACCGGGTGCCCGCCCTCTACGCACTGCATCGTGCCCATCATTCCGCGCCCTACATGAGTGTCCGGATCGTTTACCGCAACAACAGCTTCTACTACCTGCTCATGCCCGGTATCTGGCTGTCCGGCATGCTGATCTACCTGGGCCTTGCGCCGGTCTACTACGTCTATTTGATCATCAAGATGACCGTCATTTTCGCCGCGCACAGCAGCGTGGCCTGGGATGACAAATTGTATGGCGTTCGCGTGTTGCGGCCCCTGGTCTGGATCCTGGAGCGGACGATTTCGACCCCGGCCACCCACTCGGCCCACCATGGCTTGACGGCCGAGGACGGTGTCACCCATTACAAAGGCAACTTCGGCAACCTGCTGTTTCTATGGGACGTCTTGTTTGGGACCGCAAAGATCACGCGCCGACGTCCGCCGGCCTACGGCATCGAGCATCTGTCGCCGATCAGTTGGCAAGAAGAATTGTTCTGGCCCGTCGTACGCGCTCGCCGTACCGCGCCCAAGACCTGCGTCCAACCGGAGGTGACGCCGTGAGCCGGCGTATCGTCGTGCTGTCGGGTTCCAATCGGGCGGGCAGCCAGTCGCTCAAAGTGGCAAGTCATCTGCGACAGCGACTGACAGATCTGAACCTGTGGGAGGCCAGCGACTTGATTGACTTGGCCACCAGCCGACTGCCGCTTTGGCCGGAGCAAGATCGCGACCAGCTGTGGCCCGCTCAACAAGCGATCCTTGCCAAAGCGACGGCGCTGATCGTGATCAGTCCGGAATGGAACGGCATGGCCTGCCCGGCGCTGAAGAACTTCTTCCTGTACGCGGGGATCAGCGAGCTCGGGCACAAACCCGCGCTGTTGGTGGGCGTCTCGGCGGGCCTGGGCGGCGCATACCCGATCGCCGAGTTGCGTGCGTCGAGTTACAAGAATTGCCGGCTCCTTTACTTGCCTGAACACCTGATCATTCGAAACGTGGAATCGATGTTCAATGACCAGGCGCCGGCCAACGAAGACGATAAGCGCATTCGCGAACGTGCTGATTGGGCGTTGCGCCTGCTCAGCCAGTACGACGTTGCGTGTCGCGAGATCAGGCGGGCCCTTGAACAGCCTCCGGCGTTTTCTACCGGTATGTAGGCGGTAAGTCCTGCGCTCAGGCCGCCCCGGATTTCCCATGAAACGCCTGCCCCAGCACCGCCAATCGCTCCGCCAGCGGTGGCAAGCATTGGCTGCTGCGGGTCAGGACGCCGATGTTGTCAGCGTTGCGCTCAGCCACGGCCTGCACGCTTTGCAGACGCTGGCTGATGCCAATCGACGCCTGGGATTGCTCCTGGGTGGTGCTGGCAATCAGGTCGTTGAAATGGTTGATCACGGCAATGTCTTCGACCACGGCATGCAACAGTTGCGAAGCCATTTGGCTGGCGGACACGCAGCGTTCTACCCCGTCGCGGCTGTCTTGCATCGCGACGGCGGCCTGGCGGCTGCCTTGTTGCAGCTTGGCGATGATCTGCTGAATCTCGGTGGTGGACGTCGAGGTCTTTTGTGACAGGGTGCGGACCTCGTCGGCCACGACCGCGAACCCGCGGCCCTGATCACCGGCACGGGCGGCTTCGATGGCGGCGTTGAGGGCCAGCAGGTTGGTCTGCTCGGCAATACCATTGATCACATCCAGTACCTGGCCGATTTGCTGGGCCTGCTCGGCCAGCACCTGCACGGTGTCGTTGGTCAGGTTGATGCGCCCTGCCAGCTCGACGATCTCTTCCCGGGTCTGGTCAACCGTGCTGCGTCCGCGGTTGACCTGCTCATTGGCCTGGCCGGCACGCTGCAAGGTCTGGTCGACGTGGCCGGCGATGTTCTCCATGGCTTGGACCAAGTGGCCGATCGCACCGCTCATCTGCGCCACTTCGTCGAGTTGGTGGCGGGCACCGGTTTCCAGGGTCTGGCCAACCTGGGAGAGGTCCTGGCCCAGGTCCGAGAGGTTGCGGGTGTCGCGCACCACGCCGTCCACCAGTTGGGTGACCTGTTGGAGGAAATGATCGAAACGCTCGCTCGAAGAGACCTTGACGCCCTCGCCGCGCTGCCTGTCGGTGTCATGGCTCAACTGAGCGGCCGCTGCCAATACCTTGTCGAGCACCTCCTGGTTTTCCGTGGCGTCGGCCAGGCTCTGGTTCGCCAGGTAAATCAGGATCACGCTTTCTACCACCACGTAGAACGCGTGGAGGAAGATCATCGACCAGCCGCCGTGGGTATCCATGACGAACACCGGATAACCCTGGTGTTGAAGCCAGTGGAAGCTGAGGTGATGAACCGCGATGGTAGCGGCGGCCACGACAATCGGCAGCCAGTCACGGTAGAACGTCAGCACCGCCAGCAGCACGAAGATCCCGAAGTGGAATTCGGTCACGCCGTGGGTCTGGTTGATGTGCAGGGCCGCCATGACCATCAACGCCACCGCAATGACGCAGCGCATGGCCCGCGTACCGGCCAGGACGCGATAAAGCGCGGTACTCGCCACGCAGGTGCTCGCCCCCACCAGCAACGCCTGGGTGAACGTCGAGTGCAGGAAGGCCAGGCCCAGGGAATACAGCAGCGCCAGCCAAAGCAGCCCCAGCATGATGCGGTCGGCTTTACGGTGGTGGTCGTTAAAGCGCACGGGCGATGTCATGGGGGTCGTCCTTTTCAAAGACTTGGAGGTCCGTTACCAAATGCCGTAAACGGCTTAGCGGCGTTTCGAGAGGGAACTTTAACTGATTATCATCAATTAGTGGCACTGCGCCACCAAGCTTTTCTCAGCGGCCTTTGCTTTATGATGTCCGCCATCTCATGACTGACTGATGGAACCCCCATGACTTTCGATTTCGACACCGTATTGGAGCGCCACGGCACCGGCAGTACCAAATGGAGCCGCTACCCGGCGGATGTGTTGCCGATGTGGGTGGCCGACATGGATTTCGCTGCCCCGCCGATGGTCATCGACGCACTGCACAAGCGCCTCGAACATCCGATGCTCGGCTACAGCGTCGCCCAGGACGATCTGCGTGCAGCCATCACGGCTGACCTGTGGAGCAAGTACGCCTGGCGCGTCGAGCCTCAGCAGATCGTGTTCCTGCCCGGCGTCGAGCCAGGTTTCAACATGGCGCTGCATGCCTTGGTGGAACCCCGGCAGAACGTCGTGGTGCAGGTGCCCAACTACCCACCGCTGCGCCACGCCCCTGGTCACTGGCAGTTGAACAAAGTGGAATTGCCGTTCGCCCCGGTCAACGGTGAGTTCCATACGCCGTTGGCCGCGTTGCGCGAAGCGTTGCAGGGCGGCGGCGCCTTGTTGCTGAGCAATCCCCACAACCCGCTGGGCAAAGTGTTCGAGCGTGAAGAACTCCAGGCCGTGGCCGACATTTGCCTGGCGCAGGACGCCTGGATCATCTCCGACGAGATCCATGCCGAACTGTGCTTCGACGGCCGCGTGCACATACCGACCGCGTCCCTCAGCCCCGAGATCGCCGAGCGCACCATCACCCTGATGTCCGCCAGCAAGGCCTACAACATCGCGGGGCTGAAAACCTCCTTCGCGATCATCCAGAACGCCAAGCTGCGCGAACGGGTCAACAGCGCCCGGGCCGGCATGGTCGACAGCGTCAATGCCCTGGGCCTGGAAGCGACCCGCGCGGCCTACAGCGAAGCCGGCCCGTGGCTGGAAGCCCTCAAAGCCTACCTGCAAGCCAACCGTGATTACCTGGTCGAGGCGGTGAACACTCGCCTGCCGGGCATCACCATGACCGTGCCCCAGGGCACTTACCTGGCCTGGCTGGATTGTTCAGGCTTGGAGCTGGATGACCCGCAAGGATTCTTCTTGAAGGAAGCCAAGGTCGGGCTCAGTGCTGGGCTGGATTTTGGTGACGATGCCGGGCAGTTCGTGCGCCTGAACTTCGGCTGCCCGCGGGCGCTGCTGGAGGAAGGGATTGCGCGGATGGAGCGCAGCCTGAAAGCCAGGGGTTGATCCAACCGGCGACGCAGAGCCCCTGTGGCGAGGGAGCTTGCTCCCGCTGGGTCGCGAAGCGGCCCCCAACGACCACACAACTCGGTGTTGGTGAGAATTGAGGGGGCTGCTGCGCAGCCCAGCGGGAGCAAGCTCCCTCGCCACAGAGGCTTCATCGCCGCAATGGATCGGTGCTCTACTCCTGCATATCCGGCGCATAAACAAAACACAGCTTGTTCCCCTCCGGATCGCGGCAATACGCGCCGAAATAGCCTTCGCAATATTGCGGCCGCGGGCCGGGTGGGCCTTCGTCGGTACCGCCCATGGCCATCGCCTGCTCCCAGGCGGCGCGGACCGTTTGCGGGGAGTCGGCGGCGAAGCTCACTTGCATGCCATTGCCCCAGGTCGCGGGCAAGCCGTTGAACGGCAGTTGGACAAACACCTGGGGCCAGTGCTTGCCCGGCTGACGCCAGCCTTCCCCCGGCGGGCCCGAATCGTTTTCGCTCTCCATCCGCTCCAGTCCCAGGCAGCCGAGGACTGCGTCATAAAAAGCGACCATTTTCGGCAGGTCGCGGGCGCCGATCTGGATGTGGCTGAACATGGCCCTGCTCCTCTTTCAAATCCGTACGTGGATTGGAGAATACCGCAACCTCCAATGTTCGCCCGATGCCGCCTATTCACCGACGAAACAGCCCTCGTCACGCTCATCGACTGACCGGACAATCCGACCGAACTCCGCCAGAAAAACCAAAGTCCACCCTCCATCGCAACCCAACTGGAGAACGACAATGGCCGACTACCCTTTCCCGCCTTTCCCGAAACAAAGCCAGCCGGTGCCCGGCACCCAGCGCAAAATGGATCCGTACCCGGACTGCGGCGAGCAGAGCTACACCGGCTTCGGGCGATTGGCGAACAAGATCGCCCTGATCACCGGCGCCGACAGCGGCATAGGTCGCGCCGTCGCCATTGCCTTCGCCCGTGAAGGCGCGGACGTGGCGATTGCCTACTTGGACGAGCACGAAGACGCCAAGGAAACCGCGCGCTGGGTCGAACAAGCCGGCCGCCAGTGCCTGTTGCTGCCCGGTGACCTGGCGGACAAAGGCCTGTGCCGCAAGATCGTCGATGAAACCGTCGCCCGCTTCGGGCATATCGACATCCTGGTCAACAACGCCGCGTTCCAGATGACTCACGAAACCCTCGAGGAGATTCCCGACGAGGAATGGGTGCGCACCTTCGATATCAATATCACGGCGATGTTCAGGATCTGCCAGGCCGCCGTGCCGCACATGAAGCCCGGTGGTTCGATCATCAACACCACCTCGGTCAACTCCGACATGCCCAAGCCGACACTACTGGCCTATGCCACCACCAAGGGCGCCATCGCCAACTTCACCGGCGGCCTGGCGCAAATGCTCGGGCCCAAGGGCATCCGGGTGAACAGCGTGGCGCCGGGACCGATCTGGACGCCGCTGATCGTGGCGACCATGCCCGAGGAGGAAGTGCAGAATTTCGGCTCGCAGACACCCCTCGGGCGTCCTGGCCAACCGGTTGAGGTGGCGCCGATCTATGTGCTGCTGGCCTCCGACGAAGCCAGCTACATCACCGGGGCCCGTTATGGGATTACCGGGGGCAAGCCGATGCTTTAAGCAAAGCGCAGTGTTTTACCTGTGTTTTCTGTGGCGAGGGAGCTTGCTCCCGCTGGGCTGCGAAGCAGCCCCTCAACTCTTGCCAACACCGAGTTGTCTGGTCGTTGGGGGCCGCTTCGCGACCCAGCGGGAGCAAGCTCCCTCGCCACAACAGCCCCCGTGCCACAAAAAGTGTCTAGCGACAGTGCTCAGGACGGCTCCTTGGCGATCACC
>NZ_JABWRA010000077.1:0-19099 GCF_014268705.1 Pseudomonas sp. SWRI179
CGTTGGCTTCCACCACCTGATGGTCGAGCCAGACCTGCGGGGTTTGGGTCAGGCCAAAGACTTGCCGGGCAAACGGCCCGTCCACCGGCGCTGGCCGTCACGCCTTCGATCCAGTGATGCACCGCCGGCACGCCGTGGGTAAGAATGCCACCGCCCACCAGGAACATCGCTGCGGTGCCGATCACCGACAAGCTTTTCATCATATAGGGCGCTGCGCGCAGGATGGTCCCGCCGATGCTTTTGGCGACCTGTCCTGGCTTCTGCGTCAACCAGAGCCCCAGGTCATCGAGCTTGACGATGCCCGCCACCAGGCCGTACACACCGACGGTCATCACAATCGCAATGCCCGACAGCACGATCACCTGCTGAGTCAGCGGCGCATCGGCGACGGTGCCGAGGGTGATGGCAATGATTTCCGCCGAAAGGATGAAGTCGGTGCGCACGGCACCCTTGATCTTGTCCTTTTCGAAGGCCACCAGATCCACCGCCGGATCCGCCACCGCCTCGACCAGTTGCGCATGTTCAGCCTGGTCCTCGGCCTTGCTATGAAGGAACTTGTGGGCCAGTTTCTCGAACCCTTCGAAACACAGGTAGGCGCCGCCCACCATCAACAACGGCGTCACTAGCCAAGGGACGAAAGCACTGATCGCCAGCGCCGATGGCACCAGGATCAATTTGTTGATGAACGACCCCTTGGCCACCGCCCACACCACCGGCAGCTCGCGCTCGGCGCGCACACCCGACACTTGCTGGGCGTTGAGCGCCAGGTCATCGCCGAGCACGCCGGCGGTTTTCTTGGCGGCCATCTTGGTCATCAGCGCAACATCGTCGAGTACGGTAGCGATATCGTCGATCAGTACCAGCAAACTGCTTCCAGCCATGGAGGGGCTCCTTGAACAATAATGCTGCGCAGCATACCGCGAGCCGCGGGGCCTTGGGGCCTGTACGGTTAATTCGAGTACTCAAATTCGAGTGCCAGGGCTTGCCAGGCAAGGCGCCATGACGAGTCGTAGCCCGCTACGGCGAGGAATGGTAACGCAGCTTGGCAAGCACTGGCGCCGAAGTTGAGTGCACGAATTAGCCACACAGGCCACCAGGGGCATTCTTGAGCGCCGCGCGAGGCCGGTGCTACCATGCGCCACCGCCAGAACAGGCAAGGAACCCCTGGGTTTATGAGCACAATCCGCGAGCGCAACAAAGAATTGATCCTGCGTGCCGCCAGCGAAGAATTTGCCGACAAGGGCTTCGCCGCGACCAAGACCAGCGACATCGCGGCCAAGGCTGGCCTGCCCAAGCCGAACGTCTACTACTACTTCAAATCCAAGGAGAACCTCTACCGCGAGGTGCTGGAAAGCATCATCGAGCCGATTCTCCAGGCTTCGACACCGTTCAATGCCGACGGCGTACCCGGTGAGGTGCTGAGCCACTACATCCGCTCCAAGATCCGCATCTCCCGCGAACTGCCCTTCGCCTCGAAAGTCTTCGCCAGCGAAATCATGCACGGCGCCCCGCACCTGAGCCCCGACCTGGTGGAGCAACTCAACGCCCAGGCCCGGCACAACATCGACTGCATCCAGACCTGGATCGACCGCGGCCAGATCGCCCCCATCGACCCCAACCACCTGATGTTCAGCATCTGGGCCGCCACCCAGACCTATGCCGATTTCGACTGGCAAATCAGCGCCGTGACCGGCAAGGCCAAGCTGGATGAAGCGGATTACGAAGCGGCGGCGCAGACGATTATTCGGTTGGTTTTGAAGGGGTGTGAGGTGGATTGAAATACCGCAGCGCCCCCATTCGCGAGCCCGCTCCCACAGCTTCGTGATGTACACATATTGTGTGCTCAATACGGGCCCCTGTGGGAGCGGGCTTGCTCGCGAAAGCGGCAACTCGATTTCAAGTCAAAGCCAAATGGCATCCCACAGCGGATAGTCGCCAAGCCGCTTCACCAAGCCCGCCCGCAATGGGTTGGCGACGACATAGCGAGCCATAAATACCAAATCGTCCTCCTGCCGCAGTGCCCGGTCATGAAATCCTTTCTGCCAAAGGCTGCCAACCCTTCCTGCTGCCTCGTTAATCTCTTTGGCGCTGAGGGATTTCACCCGACACATCAACTGCCCTAAAGACCCTCGATGCAGTCGAATCAGCCAATGGACATGATCAGGCATGACGACAAAGGCCAGGGAGTCCGCAATACCTTGCTCCTGAACCTCCCTGAATTGATGGATGACGACCCTTCCCAAGCCATAGTTTTCAAAGACCGGTTCGCGCTCCAGCGTATTGGCGGTCAATAAATAGATGCGATTCTCTTCTGCATAGCGACCGATACGCAGGCGGTGTGAAGCTGAGCGTGCGGGCATTCCGTCGCCCCCCTTTCCTGATGAAGTTCTGAAAGACTAGCTTCGGGGATGCAACATCATGGTTGGTCTTTTTGCCGGATGTGTATGGTCGATCGCTTTCGCGAGCAAGCCCGCTCCCACAAGGATTTGCGGTGTTCATACATGTTGTGTCGAGCACCGAAAACCTGTGGGAGCGGGCTTGCTCGCGAATGCGCCAGTCAACTCACCGCAAAATCAAACAACCACCCCCACATCCGCCCTCAACCGCAGCGCCTCCACCGCCCTCACCGCCACCTGCTCATCCACATCCGAAACATCCCCACTCACCCCAATCGCTCCTAGCACCTTCCCCTCCTGATCCCGGATCAACACCCCACCCGGGGCCGGTACGACGTTGCCTTGGCCCAATCCATTCAACGCGGCGAAGAACGCCGGGCGTTGTTGGGCGTCCTGGGCGAGCAGGCGCGAGCCTTTGCCCAGGGCGATGGCGCCCCAGGCCTTGCCGATGGCGATCTGCGGGCGAAGCAGGCTGGCGCCGTCTTCGCGCTGCAAGGCGACCAGGTGTCCGCCGCTGTCCAGGACCGCGACGGTCAAGGGTGCGGCGCTGATTTCACGTCCTGCGGCAAGCACTTGCCCGGCCAGGTTGATGGCGATTTTCAAGGTTAGAACGCTCATGGGTGCTGTCCTTCTTTTGTTATGGGAAAGCCTTGCGGGCTTCACTTTCAGCAAAACCGAACCTAACAAATAGAACACAACAACGATTATTTTTGTATACAATAATTTTCACAAACAACCCTTAACGACCAAAGGGCGCAGCAAAACCAGGCGTTCCGACGAATGAAACAGGTGCTTGAGGAAATGGATTGACCTGCATCGCTCGCCGTGAATACACTCTGCGAAAAGCCACTTGTATACAATTACAAAACGTAAGAGGCACAAAACCATGAGCAAAATGAGAGCAATCGAAGCCGCCGTTCTGGTGATGCGCCGTGAAGGCGTGGACACCGCCTTCGGCATCCCGGGTGCTGCGATCAACCCGCTGTACTCCGCCCTGCAAAAGGTGGGTGGCATCGATCATGTCCTCGCTCGCCACGTTGAAGGCGCCTCGCACATGGCCGAGGGCTACACCCGGACCAAGGCCGGCAACATCGGCGTGTGCATCGGCACCTCGGGCCCGGCCGGCACCGACATGGTGACCGGGCTCTACAGCGCATCGGCCGACTCGATCCCGATTCTGTGCATCACCGGGCAAGCGCCCCGCGCCCGTATGCACAAGGAAGACTTCCAGGCTGTGGATATCACCAGCATCGTCAAACCCGTGACCAAGTGGGCGACCACCGTGCTGGAGCCCGGCCAGGTGCCGTATGCCTTCCAGAAGGCGTTCTTCGAGATGCGCTCCGGCCGTCCGGGCCCGGTGCTGATCGACCTGCCGTTCGACGTGCAGATGGCAGAGATCGAGTTCGACATCGACGCCTACCAACCGCTGCCCCTGGCCAAACCCGCGGCCAACCGCGTGCAGATCGAGAAAGCCCTGGCGATGCTCAATCAGGCTGAACGCCCCTTGCTGGTGGCTGGCGGCGGCATCATCAATGCCGATGCCAGCGACCTGCTGGTGGAGTTCGCCGAGCTGACTGGCATCCCGGTCATTCCGACCTTGATGGGCTGGGGCACGATCCCGGATGACCATCCGTTGATGGTCGGTATGGTCGGTCTGCAAACCTCCCACCGCTACGGCAACGCCACCTTGCTCAAGTCGGACGTGGTGCTGGGCGTCGGCAACCGCTGGGCCAACCGTCACACCGGTTCGGTGGACGTCTACACCGAAGGCCGCACGTTCATTCACGTGGACATCGAGCCGACCCAGATCGGCCGCGTGTTCACGCCCGACCTGGGTATCGTCTCCGATGCCGCCTCCGCCCTGACGGTGTTCATTGAAGTGGCCCGCGAGTGGCAAGCCGCCGGCAAGCTGAAGAACCGCAGCGCCTGGTTGCAGGATTGCCAGCAACGCAAGGCCAGCCTGCAACGCAAGACCCACTTCGACAACGTGCCGGTCAAGCCACAACGGGTGTACGAAGAAATGAACCAGGTGTTCGGCAAGGACACCTGCTATGTCAGCACCATCGGCCTGTCGCAGATCGCCGGCGCGCAGTTCCTCCACGTCTACAAGCCACGCCATTGGATCAACTGCGGCCAGGCCGGCCCCTTGGGCTGGACCATTCCGGCGGCGCTGGGGGTGGTCAAGGCCGATCCGAGCCGCAAGGTCGTGGCGCTGTCGGGCGACTATGATTTCCAGTTCATGATCGAAGAGCTGGCGGTGGGTGCACAATTCAAATTGCCGTACATCCACGTTGTGGTGAACAACTCCTACCTGGGCTTGATTCGCCAGGCCCAGCGCGGCTTCGACATGGATTACTGCGTGCAGCTGTCGTTCGACAACCTGAACGCCCCGGAACTCAACGGTTATGGCGTGGACCACGTTGCCGTGGCCGAAGGCCTGGGGTGCAAGGCGTTGCGGGTGTTCGAACCGGCCGGTATCCAACCGGCGCTGCGCCAGGCCCAGGCGATGATCGAGGAGTTCAAGGTGCCGGTGATCGTCGAGATCATCCTGGAGCGGGTGACCAACATCTCCATGGGCACCGAGATCAACGCCGTCAATGAGTTTGAAGACCTGGCGCTGGTGGGCAACGATGCACCCACAGCCATCTCATTGCTCGACTGAGGTTTTTTGTGGGAGCGAGCCTGCTCGCGAAGATGTATCTGTCATTCAGTGCTGACTGACACACCGCTTCGCGAGCAGGCTCGCTCCCACAGGGGACTTCACCAATATTCACAGGAGACCACCATGCCGCGTTTCGCCGCCAACCTGTCCATGCTGTTCACCGAGCAGGATTTCCTCGCCCGTTTCGAAGCCGCCGCCAAGGCCGGTTTCAGCGGTGTCGAATACCTGTTCCCCTATGACTACAGCTCCGCCGAACTCAAGGCCTTGCTCGACGCCAACGGCCTGACCCAGGTGCTGTTCAACCTGCCGGCCGGCGACTGGGCCAAGGGCGAGCGCGGCATTGCCTGCCTGCCGGACCGGGTCGAGGAGTTCCGCGCCGGGGTCGACCTGGCAATCGCCTACGCCCAAGTATTGGGCAACACGCAGGTCAACTGCCTGTCGGGGATTCGCCCGCAGAACTGCAGTGAAACCCTGGTGGAAAAAACCTTTGTCGCCAACCTGAAATACGCCGCCGAGAAGCTGCAGGCCAAAGGCATCAAGCTGGTGATGGAAGCCATCAACACTCGCGACATTCCCGGCTTCTACTTGAACAACACCGCCCAGGCCCTGTCGATCCGCGAGCAGGTGGGCAGCGCCAACCTGTTCCTGCAATACGACATCTACCACATGCAGATCATGGAAGGTGACCTGGCCCGGACCCTGTCGGCGCACCTGGGCGAGATCAACCATGTGCAACTGGCGGACAACCCGGGCCGTAACGAGCCGGGCACGGGCGAAATCAACTACCGCTTCCTGTTCGAACATCTGGACCGCATCGGCTACCAGGGTTGGATCGGCTGCGAATACAAGCCGCTGACCACCACCGAAGCGGGCCTGGGCTGGCTGAAAACCCATAACGCGATCTGACTGACGCAGGCTTTTGTGGCGAGGGAGCTTGCTCCCGCTCGGCTGCGAAGCAGACGCATGATTTTTCACCCTACATGGATTTCTGGGGCCGCTTCGCGGCCCAGCGGGAGCAAGCTCCCTCGCCACAGAAACCCGGGACATTTCAATAAGAGAGGATTTTCCCATGGCTAAAATCGGATTCATCGGCACCGGCATCATGGGCCACCCCATGGCACTGAACCTGCAAAAGGCCGGTCACAGCCTGTTCCTGTCCCAGCACCACGATCCGGCCCCGGCCGACCTGCTGGCCGGCGGCGCAGTGGCCTTGGCCAACCCGAAGGAAGTGGCCCAGGAAGCCGAGTTCATCATCGTCATGGTTCCGGACACGCCGCAGGTCGACGACGTGCTGTTCCGCGCCGATGGCGTCGCGGCGGGCGCGGGCGCGGGCAAGGTGGTGATCGACATGAGTTCGATCTCCCCCACCGCCACCAAGGCGTTCGCGGCGAAGATCAATGAAAAAGGCGCGCAGTACCTCGATGCCCCGGTCTCCGGTGGTGAAGTCGGTGCCAAGGCCGCCACCCTGAGCATCATGGTCGGTGGCGACAGCGCCGCCTTCGAACGCGCGCTGCCACTGTTCCAGGCCATGGGCAAGAACATCACCCTGGTGGGCGGCAACGGTGACGGCCAGACCGCCAAAGTGGCGAACCAGATCATCGTCGCCCTGAACATCCAGGCCGTGGCCGAGGCCTTGTTGTTCGCCTCGAAAAACGGTGCCGACCCGGCCAAGGTCCGTGAAGCGCTGATGGGCGGTTTCGCTTCGTCGAAGATCCTCGAGGTCCACGGCGAACGCATGATCAAGGGCACCTTCGATCCGGGCTTCCGCATCAGCCTGCACCAGAAGGACCTGAACCTGGCCCTGCAAGGCGCCAGGGAGCTGAACATCAACCTGCCCAACACCGCCAACGCCCAACAAGTGTTCAGCACCTGCGCGGCCATCGGCGGCAGCAACTGGGATCACTCGGCGCTGATCAAGGGGTTGGAGCATATGGCCAATTTCTCGATTCGCGATAACTGACACACCACACCCCTTGTGGGAGCGGGCTTGCTCGCGAAGGCGATCTTCCTGTCAATGAAGTGTTGACTGACACACCGCCTTCGCGAGCAAGCCCGCTCCCACAGGGTCTGCGTTGCCCTTCAAATAACAAGAAAACCGGGAGCCCGCCATGTCGGTCGATCCGCAACAACTGCTGCGCGAGCTGTTTGCCACAGCCATCGACGCGGCCCATCCGCAGCAAGTCCTTGAACACTACCTGCCCAGCGACCGCAGCGGCCGGGTGATCGTCATCGGGGCCGGCAAGGCCGCGGCGGCCATGGCGCAAGTGGTCGAGCGCTGCTGGCAGGGCGACGTGTCCGGCCTGGTGGTGACCCGCTACGGTCATGGCGCGCCTTGTCAGAAAATCGAAGTGGTGGAAGCCGCCCACCCGGTGCCTGACGCCGCTGGCCTGGCCGTGGCCCAACGGGTGCTGGAGCTGGTGAGCAATCTCAGCGAAGACGACCGGGTGATCTTCCTGTTGTCCGGCGGCGGTTCGGCCCTGCTCGCCTTGCCGGCCGAAGGCATCACCCTGGCCGACAAGCAATCGATCAACAAAGCCTTGCTCAAATCCGGCGCGACCATCGGCGAGATGAATTGCGTGCGCAAGCACCTCTCGGCGATCAAGGGCGGGCGCCTGGGCAAGGCCTGCTGGCCGGCGACGGTATACACCTACGCGATTTCCGATGTACCCGGCGATCTCGCCACGGTCATCGCTTCCGGCCCCACCGTGGCCGACCCCAGCACATCGGCTGAAGCCCTGGCCATTCTCCAGCGCTACCACATCGAGGTGCCGGCCTCGGTGCGCACCTGGCTGCACAGCCCGGCGTCGGAAACCGTCAAGCCCGGCGACCCGAGCCTGGCTCGCAGCCATTTCCAATTGATCGCCCGCCCCCAGCAATCCTTGGAAGCCGCGGCGGTGAAGGCCCGCCAGGCGGGTTTCAGCCCACTGATCCTCGGCGACCTGGAAGGCGAATCCCGGGAGGTGGCCAAAGTCCACGCCGGCATCGCCCGGCAAATCGCCCTGCACGGCCAGCCGCTGGCAGCACCGTGCGTGATTCTCTCCGGCGGTGAAACCACCGTCACCGTGCGCGGCGATGGCCGTGGCGGACGCAATGCCGAATTCCTGCTGAGCCTGACCGACAACCTCAAGGGCCATCCCGGCATCTATGCGCTGGCCGGCGACACGGACGGCATCGACGGCTCCGAAGACAACGCCGGCGCCCTCATGACCCCGGACAGCTATCGCCGCGCCGCCGAGCTGGGCCTGTGCGCCAGCGACGAGTTGGACAACAACAATGGCTACGGCTACTTCGCCGCCCTTGACGCGCTGATCGTCACCGAACCGACCCGCACCAACGTCAACGACTTTCGCGCCATCCTGATCCTCGAGAACCCCAAACATGACGCCTGATAAAAAGGTCAAGATCCTCGCGACCCTCGGCCCCGCCACGCGCGGCATCGATGACATCCGCGAGTTGGTACAGGCCGGGGTGAACATCTTCCGCCTGAACTTCAGCCACGGCGAGCACGCCGACCACGCCCAGCGCTACCAGTGGATTCGTGAGGTCGAGCAGCAACTCAACTACCCCCTGGGCATCCTGATGGACCTGCAAGGCCCGAAGCTGCGGGTCGGCCGGTTCGCCGATGGCAAGGTCCTGCTGCAACGAGGCCAGGCCCTGCGCTTGGACCTGGACCCGACACCGGGCGATCAACGCCGGGTCAACCTGCCCCACCCGGAAATCATCGCGGCCCTGGAGCCCGGCATGGACCTGCTGCTGGACGACGGCAAGTTGCGCCTGCGCGTGATCGCCAGGCACAGCGACGCCATCGACACCGAGGTGCTCAACGGCGGCGAGCTGTCGGACCGCAAGGGCGTGAACGTGCCCCAGGCCGTGCTCGACCTGAGCCCGTTGACCGCCAAGGACCGGCGCGACTTGAGTTTCGGCCTTGAGCTGGGCGTGGACTGGGTGGCGCTGTCGTTCGTGCAGCGTCCCGAGGACATTCGCGAGGCGCGTGGGCTGATCGGCAACAAGGCGTTCCTGATGGCGAAGATCGAGAAGCCGTCGGCGGTGAGCCAACTGCGCGAGATCGCCGAATTGAGCGACGCGATCATGGTCGCCCGTGGCGACCTGGGGGTCGAAGTCCCGGCCGAAAGCGTGCCGCAGATCCAGAAAAACATCATCGGCACCTGCCGTGCCCTCGGCAAACCGGTGGTGGTGGCGACGCAGATGCTCGAGTCGATGCGCTTCTCCCCGGCCCCCACCCGTGCCGAAGTCACTGACGTCGCCAACGCCGTGGCCGAGGGGGCCGATGCGGTCATGCTCTCGGCGGAAACCGCGTCCGGCGATTACCCCCTCGAAGCCGTGCAGATGATGAGCAAGATCATCCGCCAGGTGGAAAACGGCCCCGACTACCAGGCGCAACTGGACGTCAGCCGGCCGAAGGCCGAGGCCACGGTGTCGGACGCCATCAGCTGCGCGATCCGGCGCATCAGCAGCATCCTGCCGGTGGCGGTGCTGGTGAACTACAGCGAATCGGGCAGTTCCAGCCTGCGCGCGGCGCGGGAACGGCCGACAGTGCCGATCCTCAACCTCACGCCGAACCTGCAGGCCGCCCGCCGCCTGACGGTGGCCTGGGGCGTGCACTCGGTGGTCAATGACCGGTTGAAACAGGTGGATGAAGTCTGTTCCACCGCCCTGGAAATCGCCCAGGCCCAAGGCATGGCCCAGCGTGGCGATACCCTGCTGATTACCGCGGGCGTGCCGTTCGGGCAGCCAGGGTCGACCAATTCGCTGCGCATTGAGACGCTGCTCTGAGTTTTTCTGTGGCGAGGGAGCTTGCTCCCGCTCGGTTGCGTAGCAACCGCAAAAAGAGGGGCCGCTGCGCGACCCAGCGGGAGCAAGCTCCCTCGCCACAGTTCTCTTATTCCTGACCCATCATGCCCAACCATTCCTCCCCCCCCCACTGCCCCGACTGGGCCACCGCCCTGCTCAACGGCTTCAGCCAAATCTTCCTCCAGCGCCATCCGCTGTGCGGCCTGCTGTGCCTGCTGGCGATTCTGCTCACGGCGCCGGCCTTGTTCGGCGGCGCGCTGCTGGGCGGGGTGGCCGGGTTGCTGACGGCCCAGCGACGTGGTTACGCCAAGGCCGATCGGCAAGCCGGACTGTTCAGCTACAACGGCATCCTGCTGGGCTTGCTGCTGAGCCAGGCGTTGCCCTGGTCGGTGCTGTTACCGCCGTTGATCATCGCCGCTGGCGGCCTCAGTGCGATGTTGGCCCAGCAATGGCTCAAGCGCACCCGCGGCCCTCGTTGCCTGCCCGCCTACACCGCGCCGTTTGTAGGGTTGGCGTGGCTGCTGATGAGTGTCACCGCGCCGACGTCCCCAACCACCTCGATCGAAATGACAATGCCCAACCTGGTGGCCGCACATTTGAGCGGACTGGGCCAGGTCATGTTTCTCGGCCACCCTGCGGCCGGAGCACTGATTGCGCTGGGCTTGTTGCTGGCCAACCGTCGCGCCGCGACATGGGCCTTGTTCGCTTCCGCCGTCGGCCTGGCCTTCGCTTTGTCGCAACAGGAGAACGCAACCGCCCTTGCCGGACTGGGCGGCTACAACCCTGTGTTAGTGGCGTTGGCCTTCAGCCCACAGCGTCGCCCGTGGCTGCCGCTGACGGGCATCCTCCTGGCGGTCATGCTCACCCCAGGGTTTACCGCCCTCGGCCTGCCGCCCCTGACGGCACCGTTCATCCTTGCTTGCTGGCTGATCCAGGCCGGCGGCCGGGCGTGGCACCAGGCCAGCCTCGACAGCGCGCCTTGCGCTCTGCGGGGCAATCGCCCTAGGCTTCGCTGATTCCGGGTTCAGGCGAAGAGTATGGACAGCAGCAACAATTGGCGTGAACGCCTCTACGTCATCATTTTCCAGACCGACACCGTGGCCGGCCGGCGCTTCGACAGCACCCTGCTGTTGATCATCCTCGCCAGCCTGGTGATCGTGATGCTCGACAGTATCGACAGCGTGCACAAAAACTACGCCGCCCTGCTGGCCGGTATCGAGTGGGGTTTCACCTTCATCTTCATCGTCGAGTACGGCCTGCGCCTGTATTGCTCACCCAAGCCGCTGCGCTATGCGTTCAGTTTCTATGGATTGGTGGATCTGCTGGCGATCGTGCCGGGGATCCTGGCGCTGTACTACAGCGATGCCCAATACCTGCTGATCATTCGGATCATCCGCATGCTGCGGATTTTCCGTGTGCTCAAACTCAGCCCTTACCTCAAGCAAGCCAACTACCTGATGGCGGCGCTGCGCGGGAGCAAGCAGAAAATCATCGTGTTCCTGGTCAGCGTCTCGACCCTGGTGACCGTCTTCGGCACGCTGATGTATGTCATCGAAGGCCCCGAGCACGGTTTCACCAGCATTCCCAAGGGCATCTATTGGGCTATCGTGACATTGACCACCGTAGGCTTCGGCGACATCGTGCCCAAGACGCCCCTGGGCCAAGTGGTGTCATCCCTGGTGATGATCACCGGTTACTCGATCATCGCCGTGCCGACGGGTATTTTCACCGCTGAACTGGCCACGGCCATGCGCGGCGACCAGCTCAAGCACGATTGCCCGGTGTGCAGCAAAAACAACCACGAACACGGCGCGGCTTTCTGCTCCCGTTGTGGCAATGCGTTGTTTAAGAAATTGGAATAAGCAAAGCACTTTTTAATGCTTGATGGCCTATTGGCTTGCCGCTAGTGTTGCTGGCTAATTGCCCGGAACCCCTGTTAATAAAAAGGAATTCGCAGTGAAGAACTTCTTTGGCGCCTCCCTTCTCGCCGCCGGCCTGACCTTTGGCGGCCTGGCCCACGCCGCCCCGACCCTGCTCAACGTTTCCTACGACGTAATGCGCGATTTCTACAAGGACTACAACGCCGCCTTCCAGAAACACTGGCAGGCCGAGCACAACGAAAACATCACCGTGCAGATGTCCTTCGGCGGCTCCAGCAAGCAGGCGCGCTCGGTGATCGACGGGCTGCCGGCGGATGTCATCACCATGAACATGGCCACCGACATCAACGCCTTGGCCGACAACGGCAAACTGGTGCCCCAGGACTGGGTCACCCGCCTGCCGAACAACAGCGCGCCGTTCACCTCCGCCACGGTGTTCATCGTGCGCAAAGGCAACCCGAAAGCCTTGAAAGACTGGCCCGACCTGCTCAAGGACGGCGTGCAGGTGATCGTGCCCAACCCGAAAACCTCCGGCAACGGTCGCTACACCTACCTGTCGGCCTGGGGCTATGTACTGAAGAATGGCGGCGACGAGAGCAAGGCCAAGGACTTCGTCGGCAAGCTGTTCAAGCAGGCGCCGGTACTGGATACCGGTGGTCGCGCCGCGACAACCACTTTCATGACCAACCAGATCGGCGACGTGCTGGTGACGTTTGAAAACGAAGCGGAAATGATCGCCCGCGAGTTCGGTCGCGATCAGTTCGAAGTGGTCTACCCAAGCGTTTCCGCCGAGGCTGAGCCACCGGTCAGCGTGGTCGACAAAGTGGTCGAGAAAAAAGGCTCCCGCGAAGCCGCCGAAGCGTACCTCAAATACCTGTGGTCGCCCGAAGGCCAGGAAATCGCCGCCGCCAACTACCTGCGCCCACGGGACCCGGCCGTACTGGCCAAATACACCGACCGTTTCCCGAAAGTGGACTTCCTGTCGGTGGAAAAAACCTTTGGTGACTGGCGCACGGTGCAGAAGACTCACTTTAATGATGGTGGGGTTTTCGACCAGATCTATAGCGGGCAGTAAGACACTGGTTCAACCAGAATTGCATGCAAGCTTTTGTGGCGAGGGAGCTTGCTCCCGCTCGGTTGCGCAGCGACCGCCAGAAGGGGGCCGCTACGCAGCCCAGCGGGAGCAAGCTCCCTCGCCACAAAGGCACTCCCTTATCTGCTGTGCTGTTCCTGATCTGCTGTGCTGTGTCTAATCTGCTGTGCTGTGTCTACCATTAACCGCGGGCATGACAGCTATCAACCACAAGCCCTGTTCCAGAGCCCTGTAACGCTTTAGCCTCGCGCCATCTTTCCTGTTCACTGACGAGATTGCCATGAGTGCTCATCCCCCCACCACGCCCGGCAGCACCCTGACCCGTGGCATGGTCCTGCTCTTCGCCTTCTGCTGCGGCGCCATTGTCGCCAACATCTACTACGCCCAACCCATCATCGAACTGATCGCCCCTGACGTCGGCCTGAGCAGCACCATGGCCAGCCTGATCGTTTCGCTGACCCAGATCGGTTATGCCCTGGGCCTGTTTTTCCTGGTGCCGCTGGGGGACTTGCTGGAGAACCGCCGGCTGATGATCCTCACCACGCTGGTGGCGATTGCCAGCCTGCTGGGGGCGGCCTTCACTGACCAGCCGAACGTGTTCCTGCTGGTCTCGTTGCTGGTGGGTTTCAGTTCGGTGTCGGTGCAAGTCCTGATTCCGCTGGCCGCGCACCTGACGCCAGAAGAATCCCGGGGACGGGTTGTCGGTGGGATCATGGGCGGCCTGCTGCTGGGCATCCTGCTGGCGCGGCCCATCTCCAGCGTCGTGGCCGATCACTTCGGCTGGCGCGCCATGTTCATCATCGCCGCCGCGTTGATGGCCGCGATCAGCATCGTCTTGGCGCTGACCGTGCCCAAGCGCCAGCCCGACCATAGCGCCTCCTATGGCCAACTGCTGGGTTCGCTCGGCACCCTGCTGCGCCAACAGCCGCTGTTGCGGCAACGGGCGTTCTACCAGGCCTGCATGTTCGCCACGTTCAGCCTGTTCTGGACCGCCGTGCCGCTGGAGTTGTCCCGCAACCACGGCCTGTCCCAGACTGAAATCGCCCTGTTCGCCCTGGTCGGCGCCATCGGTGCCATCGCCGCGCCCATCGCCGGCCGCCTGGCCGATGCCGGCCATACCCGTAATGCCTCGCTGCTGGCGATGCTGTTCGCCAGCGTGAGTTTCCTGCCGGCGTTCATCCATCCGCTCTACAGCGTGATCGGCCTGGCGGTGACTGGCGTGGTCCTGGATTTCTGCGTGCAAATGAACATGGTCCTGGGCCAGCGCACCATTTACGCCCTCGATGCCAAGAGCCGCAGCCGGTTGAATGCGTTGTACATGACCAGCATCTTCGTCGGCGGTGCCTTCGGCTCATCGATTGCCAGTGCGGTGTACGAGCACGGCGGCTGGTTGTGGGTGGTGATCGTTGGCAGCGCCTTCCCGCTGTTGGCCTTGCTGCGCTTCCTGAGTGCCTCGCAAAAAGCGTCCCTGGCCACGGCCTGATTACCCAGGCACAAAAAATGCCCGGTCGCTCAAGGCGCTCGGGCATTTTTCATGGAGCATTCAAATCCGCACGTTGCCACGCGGCCCGGCAATCGCCCAGATGATCAGGCCCAGGACCGGCAGCAGCAGGATCAGCAGCACCCAGAGGATTTTCATCCCGGTTTCCGCGCCGCTCTTGAGGACATTGATGATCGCCCAGATATCGAGCGCCAGGATAATCAGGCCGACCAGGCCGTTGAAGGTGGAACCCATGGTGTCGCTCCCAAATGGTGGTGTGCACCCTTAGGATAGCGGGCCTCCGGCAAGGGTTCCGTTTTATTGCTTCAGACGTGGACCGCGACCTTGAGGGCTTCCAGGGCCGGCGCGGCAGCGATGCCGACTTCGGCACACAGCTCCAGCACCCGTGGCACGTCGTTGCCGTACACCAGCACCATCTGCAATTCATCGTCGAGCAACTGGCTGAAGTTCATCAGCACGTAGCCGCCGTTTTCCTTGTTCAGGCTGCCCATCTGGATCTGGATGCGGTTGAGCGCGGTCAGGGCTTCGGTCTTCGCCAATTGCTTGGGCTTGAGGTTGAACGCCACACCGGGGCCGAACGAGGCGACGATCTGCTCGAACAGGTCCACGTAGGTGTCGGCCTGGAACAGCACGGTGTCCGGCAGGCTGCCCACCACCACCCATTCCCCCAGCGGGATCGGGAACGTGTCGTCGTAGTTGATATCGGGATTGGCCGCCAGGAAAGCCGTCGGGTCTGCGTAGGCCTGGGCCGCTTCAGCAGCGATTTTCTCGATATCCGCCTCGCCGAGGCAGCCGGAGCTGATTTTACCGATGAGTTCGATGAGGGCGGCTTTCATGGGGTGAATCCTGTGGCGAAGGGTGTTTTGAGGGCGGGCAGGATAACGCATCGCCCCGGTCGAGTCAGGAACCTGTGGCGAGGGAGCTTGCTGTGGCGAGGGGATTTATCCCCGCTGGGCGCGAAGCGCCCCTATAGCCTGACAACTCGGTGTATCAGATTGATTCAGGGGGCCGCTTCGCAGCCCAACGGGGATAAATCCCCTCACCACAAGAGCTGTGGGAGTCGAGTTTGGCCGTTCAACCCAACAACTTTTCCAACTGCGCCGTGGTGTCCACCGCGCCCATGGTCCGCGCGGCATCGAGGGCCGAGACGCCGTTGGCGTCCTTGGCTTTCGGGTCGGCGCCTTTGCCGATCAGGTAGTCGACGATTTCCACCCGGTTGAACATCGCCGCCATCATCAAGGCGGTACGGCCATCGAAGGAAGCGCCTTCCACCTGCGCGCCGCCATCCACCAGCGCCGCGACCACGGCCAGGTCGCCCTTGAACGCCGCGCCGGCAATCGGGCTCTGGCCGTTGTCGTTGCGGATTTCCGGATCGGCCTTGTGCTCCAGCAGCACTTTCACCGTTTCCACATGCCCGTGGTAAGCGGCCAGCATCAACAGGGTGTCGCCCTTGTGGTTACGCAGGTTGGGCGGCAGGCCCTTGCTCAACAGCGCTGCCATCATGGCGGCGTCGCCCTGGCGCGCGACGTTGAACACCTGCTCGGCAAACTCGGCAGCCTCTTCCGGGGTCATCTGGCGGCTTGTATCGGACATGGGGAACTCCACTCGGGTCTTCGCAAAGCGGCTAGTTTCCCGAGGGACCTGGGCGCTGTCATCCCTTTTTTCACTGTGCCCGTCATAGCCAGAATCAATAACGCAGTTGGCCGCCCTGGATCCGGGTCGCCAGTTGCCGGTCGACCCGCACGTACGTGTCGGTGCCGGGCAGCCAGGCATAGACCGGCTCATCGCCAGTGCCACACGGATCGAACCCTTCGGTCTTGAGGCGCGTCTTCTGGTACTTGAAGGTGCCGGTAGTGTCCATTTTCACCTTGATGCGCAGGAACAGCGGCACGGCATATACGGGCAACTTGCAGTGCAAAAATTGCAGCAGCTCGCTGAAATCCAAGGTCGCCAGGGATTCGGACGGGGTGATCGCTGCCATGCCGGCGCGGCCATTGGTGCCATTGATCTCCACACCGTAAGCCACCGCCTCGGCCACCTGCGGGTGTTGCAGCAAGACGTTTTCGACTTCCGTGGTGGAGACGTTTTCGCCTTTCCAGCGATAGGTGTCGCCGAGGCGATCGACGAACTGCCCATGCCCGAAGCCGATGTTGCGCAGCAGGTCCCCGGTGTTGAAGTAACGATCGCCCGGCACGAAGACATCCCGGCAGATGGTTTTTTCGGTCTTGGCGGGATCCGTGTAGCCGTCCAGTGGTGCCTTCTCGTCGATCCGCGCCAGCAGCAGGCCCGGTTGGCCCCTGGGGACTTTTTGCATGCGCCCTTGCAGGTTGCGCAACGGCAAGCCGCTGGCTTGGTCGTACTGCACCAGCTCCCAGCCCATCAGGGAAAACCCGACGGTGTTGTCGAAATTCAGGATATTGGTGAACCCGATATTGCCGTCGCTGGCCGCATACAGCTCGCAGATGTGGTCGACGCCGAAGCGCGTCTTGAAGGTCGACCAGGCCCCGGGGCGCAGGCCGTTGCCGATCATTTTATTCACACTGTGGTGGCGGTCATCGGCAGCGACAGGCTGGTCGATCAGGTAGCGGCACAACTCGCCGACATACCCCAGGGTGGTCGCCCGGTAACGGCGTACGTCGATCCAGAACTGGCTGGCGCTGAACTTGCGGCGAATCGCGAACCCCGATGCGCCACAGATCGCCGCGCCCCAACACACGCACAGGCCTGTGGCGTGGTACAGCGGCAAGGTGCAATAGACGACATCGTCGGGCTGCATGTCCAAGGCGATCAGGCCGAAGCTGGTGGAGGTGCGCATCCAGCGACCATGGCGAAAGACTCCGGCCTTGGGCAGCCCGGTAGTGCCCGAGGTGTAGAGATAAAAACATGGGTCGTTGCAAAAAACCTGCTGGCTGCACGCCGGGTTATCGTCGGGGTAATCCGCACAATCAGCCATCAGGTCGACGAAGCCGGACGGAACATCGCCACTGTCCTGATCCGCTACCCACCAGGTCCTGCCGCTCGACAGCGCGGTGCGCGATCGCACGTCGTTGAAGGCCGCGACCCGCTCGTCCCCGACCACCACCGCGACCGGGTTGACCAGGGCCAGGCTGTGCACCAGCGCATCGCCGGTTTGCGAGGTGTTGAGCATGGCACTGACCGCGCCAACCTTGGCCATCGCCAGCACGCTGATCAACAGCTGCGGCCGGTTCTCGATGAAGATCGCCACGCAATCGCCCTTGCCGATGCCTTGGGCCAACAGGTAATGGGCGATGCGATTGGCTTGCGCGTTGACCTGTGCATAACTCAACACCGTGTCGCCACACAGCAGTGCCGGGCCCTGGGGATTGCGTTGCGTGGCCTGTTCGAAACACCAGCCCAGGCCACAAGGCTGGGTCGGGTCCTGGACATTGGCCAGCTTCATGCCTTTGACGATGCGCGGGACGGCCCTGGCGATGGCAGGCAACTTGCGCAGCATCATGCCCCAGGTAATGGTGTCGTTGGGTGTACGACTCATGGTGATCTTCCCCGTTCGACCTCGTGGGTCTCGGTTCTTGTTATCGGGCTGGCGGTGATTTTGGCTCGAAAGTACGCTCGCACTTGCGGGGCTGTACACGCGGTTTTTGCAATGTTTTGTATCCGCTGCCCGAGACAGGCGAAGCGTGAGCGCCGGAAAACGATTTGGTTCCAAAAATCATTGCCGGACCACGCAAAATGCAGGATGCACGGTGGCCATTCATGCAAGATGCACGAAAGCAAAATCCAACGAAAAACGTAACCTGTTGTTTTTAAAGTGTTTATTTAAAAATTAGCTACTGGCACAGACAGTGCAACCACCCCTCCACGGTTTGCCACACCATGGAGCAGTCAACTATGAACATGATTCAAGAAAAGTTTGCGTCCCTGTTTTCCAACTACGAAGTGACCACTCAGCCCCGCCCGGATGGCGGCATTCTGCTGACCTTGCGCAATAGCGACGGCAAGCTGTTCAAGCGCACGATTTCCTATGCTCAGTTGCATGCGGGGGACCAGTTGTCCTGGGCGATCAGCGCGATCCGTCGCGACCTGGCTGAACAGGCCAGCGAGTTGCCACAGATCACCTTGCTGCAGAGCCAGCATCGGTTTGCGCTGCCGACTTACCATAGCGCTTGAGTCTGCTGGGTAATTTGCTTTGCTGTTTACTTGGAAACGGCGCTTTTCAGAGATGGGAAGCGTCGTTTTTTTTGCGCGATCTTTGGGGCGTTTGATCGGTGTGTTTATCCGTTTCTTCGGTAACGACTGCTTATGGCTGATAGGGACCGCGTTCCTCCTGTGGGAGCGAGCCTGCTCGCGAAGGCGGTGGGTCAGTTTGCGGTGATGTTGGATGGTGCCGGCCTCTTCGCGAGCAGGCTCGCTCCCACAGGGGATCTTGGGTGTTCATGAGTCTTATGTTCACCGCAGATCCATTGTGGGAGCGAGCCTGCTCGCGAAGGCGGTGGGTCAGTTTGCGGTGATGTTGGATGTGCCGGCCTCTTCGCGAGCAAGCTCGCTCCCACAGGGGATCTTGGGTGTTCATGAGTCTTGTGTTCACCGCAGACCCATTGTGGGAGCGAGCTTGCTCGCGAAGGCGGTGGGTCAGTTGGTGGTGATGTTGGATGTGCCGGCCTCATCGCGAGCAGGCTCTCTCCCACAGGGGATCTTGGGTGTTCATGAGTCTTGTGTTCACCGCAGATCCATTGTGGGAGCGGGCTTGCTCGCGAAGGCGGTGGATCAGTTTGC
>NZ_JABWRA010000078.1:0-19077 GCF_014268705.1 Pseudomonas sp. SWRI179
ACAGGGCGTCGGATCAGCCAGCATCTCTGTCGCCTGACACACCGCTTTCGCGAGCAAGCCCGCTCCCACAGGTTCAGTGTTTCAACTGATAGAGGTACGTCAGACCTGCTGCGACAACAGCTGCCCATCGGCCATGCGCAGGCGCTTGGACAGGGAGACGGCGAGGGCGCGGATGATCTTGGCGGCGATCTTGGGGGCGTCGTTGAGCATTTTTTCCAGGGAGTCCTTGCCCAGATTCAGCAACTGGCAATCGCTGGCGGCGATGCAACTGGCTGAGCGCCGTTCACCGTCGAGCACGGCCATTTCGCCGAAGGCCCGGCCGCTGCGCAGCGTGGCGATGGTCACGGGTTGGCCGTCGGGGCCGGTTTTCTGCACGGCCACTTGGCCGGTGTGGATGATGCACATGAAGCTGCCGGCATCGCCTTCGCGGAAAATCGCTTCGCCCTCGGCGATCGCGCTGATGCTGAAATAGCCCGACGCCGCGGCGAAGTCTACCGGTAGCAACTGGTCGAACAGGCCGCAGTCCATCAGCCAGTCGCGGATTTCTTTGTTCAGTAAGGTCGGTTCTGACATGTCGGCACGGTCTTTTTCTTGTCGTTTTCTGCGGTTTTTTGGATTGTCTTGAGTGCAAGGCGATCTCTTGTGGGAGCGGGCTTGCTCGCGAAGACGGTCGGTCATTCGACATCCAAGTTGAATGTCAGTCCGCTTTCGCGAGCAAGCTCGCTCCCACATTGGGACAGCGTTATGTCTGAGCCTTGCGCATGCAGCTAAGACCCGGCCATCCCACAGAGTTCCTCAGACCCGCCCCAAAACCTTCAAGACAAATGCATATTCGAGCGCTACGTCACGTAATCCCTGGTAGCGCCCGCTCATTCCGCCGTGGCCGGCGCCCAGCTCGGTCTTGAGCAGCAGGGGGTTGTCGTCGGTCTTGGTGGCGCGCAATTTCGCCACCCACTTGGCCGCTTCCCAGTACTGCACGCGGCTGTCGTTGTAGCCGGCGATCACCAGCAGCGCCGGGTACGCCTGGGCGCTGACGTTTTCGTACGGGGCGTAGGCCCGGATCCGATCATAAACGTCCGGCTCCTCTGGATTGCCCCATTCGTCGTATTCGGTGACCGTCAGCGGCAAGTCCGGGTCGAGCATGGTGTTGAGCACATCGACGAACGGCACTTCGGCAATCGCCACCTTGAACAGCTCCGGGCGTTGGTTGAGCACCGCGCCGATCAGCAGGCCACCGGCACTGCCGCCGCTGATCGCCAGTTGCCCGGCGGTGGTGAAGCCGTTGGCGATCAAATGTTCGGCGCAGGCGATGAAGTCGCCGAACGTGTTGTGCTTATGTTCCTGTTTGCCGGCGCGATACCAGGCTTCCCCCAGCTCGCCGCCGCCCCGTACATGGGCAATGGCAAACGCCACGCCGCGGTCGAGCAGGCTCAGCCGCGAATGGGAAAACCACGGGTCGAGGCTTTCGCCATAGGCACCGTAGCCGTACAGGTACAGCGGCACCGGCCGGCCGAGGTCTTCGCGCCTGACCACCAGGCTGATGGGCACCTGGGTGCCGTCCGGCGCCGTGGCCCAGAGCCGCTGGCTGACATAGGCATCGGCATCGAACGGCCCCAGCACAGGGGTTTGCTTGAGCACCACCTGGGCGCCGCTGGCCAGGTCCAACTGACGGATCTGCGCCGGACGGTTCAAGGCCTCGTAACGCAGCCGAATGCGATCGCTGATGAATTCCAGGCTGTTCTGCACATGCAGGCTGTAGGCCGCGTCCGGCAGTTGCACCCGATACGCCGGCAAACCCTGGGGATGCACCTCGATGATCGGCAGGCCGCCTTCGCGCAGGCTCAAGGTCATGGCCCCGGCGTTCAGGCTCAGGCCGTCGATCATCACCGTGTCGCTGTGGGGGATCAGGTTCTGCCAGTCGGCCTCGGTTGGTGCCACGCCGGTGTCGGCGGCCTGATACAGGGCGAAGTTGATCCCGTCGCGGTTACTGCGGATCAACCAGGTCCATTGGCCATCGAGGAGGCCGTGGTCGACGTCGTATTCGTGGTTTTCCACCCGTGGTGCCAGGCAGGTGAAGGGCTGTTGCGGTTGCGCGGCGTCCAATACCCAGACTTCGCTGGTGGTCTTGCTCCCGAGGGACAGGATCAACTGCTTTTCCGAACTCGAACGATAGCAATGCAGGAAGAAACGTCCGTCCGGCTCATGGAACACTTCCTCGGCGGCCGTGCCGTCCAGGCGATAGCGCCAGAGCTTGTGGGGGCGGTGGGTGTCGTCCAGTTCGCCAAAAAACAGCGTCAGGCTGTCGTTGGCCCAGGTCATGCTGCCGTCGCAATTGTCGAAGGACAGTTCACTGACCTTGTCGTTGGACAATTCCTTCACGAACAGGGTGTAGATCTCGTCGCCCGTGGTGTCCAGGCTGTAGGCCAGGCGCTGGTGGTCGGGGCTGATGCTGAAGGCGCCCAGGGCAAAGAAACCGCCGCCGGCCAACGCGTTTGGGTCCAGCAGCAGTTGTTCGTGGCTTTCGTCCACGGTCAGGCTGTCGTCAGCCGGGCGCGGGCAACGGTAATGGCGTGGGTATTCGTCACCGGCGGTGGTGCGGGTGTAATACAGGTACGGGCCCCAGGGCGAGGGCAGCGACAGGTCGGTCTCGAGGATCCGGCCCTTGATTTCCTGGAACAGGGTTTCGCGCAGTTCGGCCTGATCGGCGAGTTGCGCCTCCTGGTAGCTGTTTTCCGCCTTGAGGTAGTCGAGCACGGCGTCGGTGTCGCGTTCCTGCAGCCAGGCGTACGGGTCAACACCGGCGTCCCTGCGGGCGATCGGGGCGTTGGAAACGTGGGCAGATAGGGACATGAAAGGCTCTCGAACGTTGTACGAAAAGGGACACGCGGCCTGGACAGAACCCACCGCCCAGGCCATTCGCCAGACGCCGGGGCAGCCTGACGCGCGAAAAGCCGTTACTATAAGCGCCTCTTTGCCTGCCTTGCCATGGACACCATGACCGAGAATGACTATCTGATCGCCTGGGGCCTCTACGCCTTCGCCGCCCTAGGCTGCCTGCTGGTGTGGATGCGCATGACGCGCTGGATGTGGCGCTGGTTGCGTGAACCGCTGCGCTTGCTGATGGCGGTGTTGCTGTTCAGCCCCACCGTCGTCGATCCGGTGAAGGACAAGGTTGCCCCGGCCCTGGCCATTGTCGCCCTGGACATCTTGTTCAAGGTCGGCAACAACGCCTGGCGGGCGGCGTCCGACCTGCTCATGTACGGCATGATCGCCTTCGGCCTCTACCTGGTGATCGTGCTGATCCGCTTCCCCATCGAGCGGGCCGCCAACGCGCGCAAGGAACGGGCTGCCGCCGCCAAAGCCGCCGCGGCCGATGAGCCGGAGGACGAACCACCATTCGGCGTGGCCGGGGATGACCGTTACGGTCGCCCACCCGTGCCGAGCAACCCCCAGCGTTCGCGTATCGAACCGCGCCTGTAAGCAGGCCTGCCCCTTGAAGCGAGAGTTCGAGCATGTGTGAGTTACTGGGCATGAGCGCCAATGTGCCGACCGACATCGTGTTCAGCTTCACCGGGCTGATGCAGCGCGGCGGCAAGACCGGGCCGCACCGGGACGGCTGGGGCATCGCCTTCTACGAGGGCCGTGGCCTGCGCCTGTTCCAGGACCCGGCCGCCAGCAGCGAATCGGAAGTGGCGAACCTGGTGCAGCGTTATCCGATCAAGAGCGAAGTGGTGATCGGGCACATTCGCCAGGCCAACGTCGGCAAGGTCTGCCTGTCCAACACCCATCCGTTCGTGCGTGAGTTGTGGGGCCGCAACTGGTGTTTCGCCCACAACGGCCAGCTCGCCGATTTCCAGCCGGGCGCAAGCTTCTACCGCCCGGTGGGCGACACCGACAGCGAAGCGGCTTTCTGCGATCTGCTCAACCGCGTGCGCCAGGCCTTCCCCGAACCGGTGGACGTGGAACAGTTGCTGCCGTCGTTGATCGAGGCCTGCACCGAATACCGCAGCAAAGGCGTGTTCAATTGCCTGCTCAGCGATGGCGACTGGCTGTTCTGCTATTGCTCGACCAAACTGGCCCAGATCACCCGTCGCGCGCCGTTCGGCCCGGCGCGGCTCAAGGATGTGGATGTGATTGTCGATTTCCAGGCGGAAACCACACCCAACGACGTGGTCACGGTGATCGCCACCGAACCCTTGACCGAAAACGAAACCTGGACCCGCTACGAACCGGGCCAATGGAGCCTGTGGCGACGCGGCGAATGCGTCAGCCAAGGCCGGACCGAATAAGGACGTCACGCTATGTTGCTCAGTTATCTACGGCTGGTGTTGTTCGCGGTGGGCCTGTTGGTTGGGGTCCAGGTGCCAGGGTTCATCAATGATTACGCCAAGCGGGTCGAGGCTCACCTGATCGAGGCGCAGACCGGCCTGCAAGGTTTCCAGGGCACCGCCAACCAATTTTTCAAGGGTGACATGCAGGCGCTGGTGGCCCATTACCGCGCCAGCGAAGACCCGATCTTTCGCAGCGATGCCGACAGCCTGAACACCTTGCTCGTGCGCCAGCAGGCCTTGGACAAGCAATTCCAGGCGATGCAAGGCCCGTGGTACATCCGCCTGCTGCAAGTGGCGCTGGCCGCCGATCCGGACATCCGCAAGGAAACCTGGAACGGCTACAGCTACCAGATCCTGCTGACCCCCGAAGCGATGATCTGGGGCATCAGCGGCGCGATGTTGCTGTCGTTCGGCCTGGAATGCCTGTTCCGCCTGATCGACTGGGTGGTGCTGGGCGGCAAGCGCCTGCGCCAGGGCCGGCCGATCGAAGAGCGTGACCTGCGCGGGCTCTGACTCGATGGTTCAGTGAGCTTCCTGTGGCGAGGGAGCTTGCTCCCGCTGGGCTGCGGAGCGGCCCCAAGATTTTGCGAGCGCTACGCACTCGAGCGGGAGCAAGCTCCCTCGCCACAAAAGCGGTCTGCCTTTGCGGGTGATGTGCTGCCCAATCAAATTTTTCTTATGACCCAGCCAAGGTTTTATTCGTTGGACGGGATCGGCCGCGCGCTCAAGAATCGGGGCAACGGTCTCCACGTCAGCGTCGTCGAGACTCACAACAATAAAACCGTGGAGAACCACCATGAGTGCACCCGACACGCTCGGCGTCCCCCAACCCCAGGCCCGTTCTGGCCCGTTCGATTGGTATCGCAACATCAACCAGCAGGAACGTCGCACCTTCTGGAGCTGCAAGATCGGTTACGCCCTGGACGGCATGGACACCCAGATGCTCAGTTTCGTGGTGCCGACCCTGATCGCGATGTGGGGCATCACCACCGGCCAGGCAGGCCTGATCCACACCAGCACCTTGATCGCGTCGGCCATTGGCGGCTGGGTGGCGGGTATTCTCTCGGACCGGATCGGTCGGGTGCGCACCTTGCAACTGACGGTGCTGTGGTTCGCGTTCTTCACCTTCCTGTGCGGCTTTGCCCAGAACTACGAGCAGCTGTTGATCGCCCGCACCTTGATGGGCTTCGGCTTTGGCGGCGAGTGGACCGCCGGTGCGGTGTTGATGGGCGAGGTGATCCGTGCCAAGGACCGCGGCAAGGCGGTGGGCATGGTGCAATCGGGTTGGGCGCTGGGCTGGGGCATGACGGCGATTCTGTATGCGCTGCTGTTCTCGGTGTTGCCGCCGGAAGATGCCTGGCGCGCACTGTTCATCCTCGGCATCGTGCCGGCGGTGTTCGTGATTTTCGTCCGCCGGCTGGTCAAGGACCCGGAAGTCTATAACCAGACCAAGGCCCGGTTGACGCCGGAAAATCCCGCGAAGTTCTACGAGATTTTTGCCCCTGGCATCCTCTTCACCACCCTGCGTGCCTCGCTGCTGACCACCGGTGCCCTGGGCGGCTACTACGCCATCACGTCCTGGCTGCCGACGTTTCTCAAGAATGAACGGGGCTTGAGTGTATTGAGCACCGGTGGCTACCTGGCGATGGTGATCGTCGGTTCCTACGTGGGCTATGTCATCAGCGCGTACCTGTCGGACATCCTGGGACGAAAGAAGAACTTCGTTCTGTACGCTGTCGGCTCGTTCACCATCGTCCTGCTGTACACCCAGGTGCCGGTGAGCAATAACGTGATGCTGTGGTTGGGCTTTCCCCTGGGCTTTTTCGCTTCCGGGATGTTCAGCGGCATGGGCTCGTTCCTCACCGAGCTGTTTCCTACGCGCATCCGCGGTTCGGGCCAGGGCTTTTGCTACAACATTGGCCGGGCGGTGGCGGCATTGTTCCCGCTGTTGATCGGTATCTTGAGCCAGAAGGTGCCGCTGAGCGTGGGTATCGGCGCGTTCGCGGCGGTGTCCTACGGCGTGGTGATCCTCGCGGCCCTGAGCCTGCCGGAAACCCAAGGCAAGCAGTTGGAAGCCGAGTAACTGATACCCTGTGGGGGCCTGGGCTCCATGGCTTGGCCCCACAGTCAAAGAAGAAAAAACCTACAGGAGCGTTCACCGTGAACCGCCTGCTACTGAATTGCGATATCGGCGAAAGCTTCGGCAGCTGGACCATGGGTCTGGACGCCGAGGTGATGCCCTTCATCGATTGCGCCAACATTGCCTGCGGCTTCCACGCTGGCGACCCGAGCATCATGCGCAAGACCGTCAGCCTGGCCCTGAGCCACGGCGTGCGGATCGGCGCGCACCCGGCCTATCAGGACCTGGCGGGCTTCGGTCGGCGTTCCATGGCCTATGGCGCCCAGGAGCTGCAGGACTTGCTGCACTACCAGATCGGCGCCCTCGACGGCATCTGCCGGGCCCAGGGCGGGCGAGTCAGCTACGTCAAGCCCCACGGGGCGATGTACAACGACATGATGGCCAACCCAGCGCAACTGCGCGCCGTGATCCAGGCCGTCGCGGCCTATGACCGGCAACTGCCCCTGATGCTCATGGCGACCCGGGACAACAGCGCCGCGCAGGCCTTGGGCGACGAGTACGGCCTGACCCTGTGGTTCGAGGCCTTTGCCGATCGGGCCTATGACAGTGCCGGTCGCCTGGTTTCGCGACAGGCACCGGGGGCGGTGCATCACGATCCCGAGGTCATCATCGGGCAGGCCCTGACCATTGCCCGTGGCGATGCATTGACCGCCAGCGACGGCAGTGCCTTGCACCTCATGGCCAATACCTTATGCGTGCACGGCGACAACGCCAGCTCCGTGGCGGCCGTGCAGCGCATCCGCGAAGCCCTGGACCGGCAGAGTGCGCCATGAAACCACGCGTGGAAGTGGTGGCGGTGGACTGCCTGATGGTGCGCCTGTTCGATGAGATCGCCGAGGCCAACATGCCCTGGATGCTCGCCGCCAGCGAGCGCCTGCGAGCGGTGTTTGCCGAGCGTTTGATCGATCTGGTGCCGTCCTACACCACCTTGATGGTGCACTACGATTTGCTCGCCCTGAACCCGGTCCAGGCCCGCGATTTGATCGACGAGGCGCTGCATAACCTTTCACCGGATGCCCGCTCGACCGGCCAATGCCATGTGCTGCCGGTGTGGTACGACCTTAGCGTCGGGCCGGAGCTTGAGCTGTTGGCGAGTCGCAGCGGCTTGACGGTCGCCCAGGTGATCCGCCGCCACAGCGAACGGGAGTACCAGGTGTTTGCCCTGGGCTTCGCCCCCGGTTTCGCCTTCATGGGGCTGGTGGACGAAGAACTGGCCGCCCCGCGCCTCGATACGCCACGCAAGCGCGTGGCAGCGGGCAGCGTCGGTATTGCCGAGCGTCAGACCGCGGCGTATCCAGTGGTCTCACCCGGTGGTTGGAACCTGATCGGGCGCACCCCGGCCAAACTGTTCGATCGTGAGCGTGACGGCTACAGCCTGATGCAGCCGGGGGACACGGTACGTTTCGCCGCCGTGGACCACGCCGAATTCATTGCCCTGGGTGGCGACGACACACCGTTGGAGGCCCAGGCATGAGCCGGTTGTTGATCGAGGCCAGCACCCCGCTGTGCCTGTTACAGGACGCCGGCCGTTTCGGCGTGAGACACCTGGGCGTGACCCAGGGTGGCGCGGCGGATTGGTTGTCGATGGCCTGGGCCAATTGGATGCTGGGCAATGACCTGGACGCGGCGGTGGTGGAGATTACCCTCGGCGGCTTTACCGTGGTGGCCGACGAGGATTGCGTGCTGGCGCTGGCCGGGGCTGACCTGGGCGCGCGGATAGACGGCCAGGGCGTGGCATCGTGGCGTTTCTTCAGCTTGCGCAAAGGCCAGGTCCTGGCGCTCACCCAGCCCGTGCTCGGTGCCCGGGCCTACTTGGCGGCCCCAGGTGGGTTCAATGCGCCTACGGTGCTGGGCAGCCGGGCGACGGTGGTCCGTGAGGAACTCGGTGGCCTGGATGGGCGGGGACGGGCGCTGAGTCGCGGTGAACACTTGAGCTATTCAGGCACGCCGACGCCGCGGCCCATGCCCCACACGCGGATTCCGGATTTCCAGCAAGCGCAGCCGCTGGACCTGATCCTCGGTGCGCAGAATGGCGCGTTCAGTGGGCGCAGCCTCTTCGATGCGTTCAACACTGCGTGGACGCTGGACAGTCGCGCCGACCGTATGGGCATGCGCTTGCTGGGCACGGCGTTGGAATATCAGGGGCCGGCGATGATTTCCGAGGGCATTCCCCTCGGTGCCGTGCAGGTGCCACCGGACGGCCAGCCGATCGTGTTGCTCAACGACCGACAAACCATCGGTGGTTATCCACGCCTGGGGGCGTTGACGCCGCTGTCCCTGGCCCGGCTGGCGCAATGCCTGCCCGGGGCGCAGGTGCGGTTGCGGCCGGTGGTGCAGGAGGTTGCGCATCGGCAGCAGGTGGAGTGTATGCAGGTGTTTTCCAAGAGCTAAAAGCTTCGCGAGCAAGCCCGCTCCCACACTGGATCTGTGTCGCACAGGAGATCCCTTGTGGGAGCGGGCTTGCTCGCGAAGAGGCCCTTACAGGCACCGGAAGACTTTACTTGGAAAGAAACCGCATCCCTTCCTCCAACCCCCGCAACGTCAGCGGATACATCCGGTCCTCCACCAACTCGCGCACGATGTTGGTCGAGGCGGTGTAACCCCAGGTGTCCTTGGGGTACGGGTTGATCCAGATGAGTTTCTTGTACCTCTCCATGAAGCGCTGCATCCACACATAACCGGCTTCTTCGTTCCAGTGCTCGACGCTGCCGCCGGCCTGGGTGATTTCATAAGGCGCCATGGCGGCGTCGCCGATGAAGATCACTTTGTAGTCGGCACCGTACTTGTGCAGCAAATCCTGGGTCGAGGTGCGCTCCGAGGTGCGGCGCAGGTTGTTCTTCCACACCGATTCGTAGACGAAGTTGTGGAAGTAGAAATACTCCAAGTGCTTGAACTCGGTCTTGCAGGCCGAGAACAGTTCTTCACAGATCTTCACGTGGGCATCCATCGAGCCACCGATGTCGAACAGCAGCAACAGCTTGACGGTGTTGCGTCGCTCCGGGCGCATCTGGATGTTCAAGAGGCCGGCGTCCCGGGCGGTGTGATCGATGGTGCCGTCGATGTCCAGCTCTTCGGCCGCACCCTGGCGGGCGAACTTGCGCAGGCGGCGCAGGGCGATCTTGATGTTGCGGGTGCCCAATTCCACCTGGTCGTCGAGGTTCTTGTATTCGCGCTGGTCCCAGACCTTTACGGCCTTGCCCTGGCGCTTGCCGGCGTCGCCGACCCGGATGCCCTCGGGGTTGAAACCGCCGGAGCCGAACGGGCTGGTGCCGCCGGTGCCGATCCACTTGTTGCCGCCGGCATGGCGTTCCTTCTGTTCTTCCAGGCGTTTCTTGAATTCTTCGATCAGCTTGTCCAGGCCACCCAAGGACTGGATCTGCGCCCGTTCCTCGTCGGTCAGCGAGCGCTCGAATTCCTTGCGCAACCAGTCTTCGGGAATCAGCGCCTGGAGGTGATCGTCGAGCTTCTCCAAACCGTTGAAGTAGGCGGCGAAGGCCCGGTCGAACTTGTCGAAATGCCGTTCGTCCTTCACCAGGATCGCCCGGGACAGGTAATAGAACTCGTCCATGTCGGCGAAGATCACCCGCTGTTTCAGCGCGTTGATCAGGTCCAGCAGTTCACGCACCGACACGGGCACCTTGGCGGCGCGCATCTCATTGAACAGGTTAAGCAGCATGGCAATCGCCCTCGCTCTTGTTAAACGAAGAGGATCAGCGGGTGCCGCGACGGCTCATGAACGCCAGGCGCTCGAGCAGTTGCACGTCTTGTTCGTTCTTCACCAGGGCGCCGGCCAGCGGCGGAATGGCCTTGGTCGGATCACGCTCGCGCAGCACCGCTTCGCCGATGTTGTCGGCCATCAGCAGCTTGAGCCAGTCCACCAGTTCGGAGGTGGAAGGTTTTTTCTTCAGGCCCGGCACCTTGCGCACGTCGAAGAACACGTCCAGCGCTTCGCTGACCAGGTCCTTCTTGATGTTTGGGTAATGCACATCGACGATTTTCTGCAGGGTGACGCGGTCGGGGAACGCGATGTAGTGGAAGAAGCAGCGGCGCAGGAAGGCGTCCGGCAGTTCCTTTTCGTTGTTGGAGGTAATGATGATGATCGGGCGCTGCTTGGCCTTGATGGTTTCGTCGGTCTCGTAGACGTAGAACTCCATCTTGTCGAGCTCTTGTAGCAGGTCGTTGGGGAACTCGATGTCGGCCTTGTCGATTTCGTCGATCAGCAGGATCACCCGCTCCTCGGACTCGAACGCTTCCCAGAGCTTGCCCTTCTTCAGGTAGTTGCGCACGTCGTGGACCTTGTCCACGCCCAACTGTGAGTCCCGCAGGCGGCTGACCGCGTCGTACTCGTACAAGCCCTGGTGGGCCTTGGTGGTGGACTTGATGTGCCAGGTGATCAGGCGCGCGCCGAAGGACTCGGCCAATTGCTCGGCCAGCATGGTTTTGCCGGTGCCTGGTTCGCCCTTGACCAGCAATGGCCGCTCCAAGGTGATGGCGGCGTTCACGGCCAGTTTCAGGTCATCGGTGGCCACGTAGGCGCTGGTGCCTTCGAACTTCATCTGCAATTTCCTCGAACGTGTCGCCGGCCCGGCGAGGCGGGGCGCGCGAAATAAATATCGTGCCCGACTATAACGCGAGGCCGCGCCGACTGTGAACGCAGACGCTGTATTCAGTCTCTGAATGGGGCGTCACATGTTGACTCAGTCTTGTGGCGAGGGAGCTTGCTCCCGCTCGAGTGCGCAGCGCTCGCAGGCTTTTTAGGGCCGCTTCGCGGCCCAGCGGGAGCAAGCTCCCTCGCCACTAAAAGCCGCAAATCTCAATCCTTCGAAGGCGGTGGCTGTTCATAACGGGCATTGAAGGCCTGGACGAAACCGTTGCGCAGGATCTGCAGGAAGGCTTCGAAGGCGCTGATGTCCTGCTGGTGAACATTGCCGCTGAGTTCCACCCGGGTGGCAAACTGGTTCTTGCGCTGGTTCTTGAGGGCCGTTTCGCCGGTCCCGACCAGCGCTTCCCAGACCGAGCGGAAGATGTTCTTGTTCTGGTTTTCCACGTCCTGCTGCCAGTCGAATACGTCGACATCCCGCAGCAATGGCTTGATATAGCCGCTGAGCTTGGCGTTATCGGCTTCAGCCTCGATCACCAGGTCGCCGTGGCCGGCATTGAAATCGAACTTGCCATAGGCGGCGGCAAAATCGTTGAGGCGCTTGAGTTCGATGTTCCTGGCCCGCAGGCGGAAATCGAAATCCTCGAAGTCGCTCAAGGGGTCGAAGGTAGCCTGCATTTCCAGGGGCGCATGCTCGGCCACCAGGGCCTTGCCTTCGAAGCGGGCGTCGCGCTTGCCTTCGGTGTCGACCACGTTGGTCAGGTTATAGAAGCTGGCGTTGACGTCAGTGGCCCGCAGGTTGACCGGGGGCTTGGAGTTGAAGTTGCGAAAGGTGACCTTGCCCTCCCGGATGCGCACTTCGTTGAAGGTGATGGGCAACAGTTTTTCCAGTTGCTGGCGCCAGTTGGTGCCCTGGCCGGTCTGGGAGTTCTGCCGGTTGGCCCCGCCGTCGACGAAGTTCACTTCGGGGCGGGTGAACTCCACCTCGGACACCACCGCATGGTCGTACCACAGCGAGTGCCAACTCACCGACAGGTCCACCAGCGGCGCGTTGACGAACGGCACCGGGACCTTGCCGTCGACCTTGACGATTTCCAGGCCGTTGATCCGGTAGGCACCGCGCCACAGGGCCAGGTCCACGTCAGTGATCTGGCCGCGATAATCGCCCATGTCGGCCAGTTTATCGTTCAGGTAGTCGCGTACCAGGTAAGGCAGGGCGAAATGCAGGGCCACCAGCACCGCGACGAGGGTGGCGAAAACCCACAGTGGCCAGCGGTATCGACGCTTCATGTCTGTCAGTCTCCAGCGTTTGTTGGGGGAGCGCCTCCTAATGCCATTGACTGTCGCAACAACGGGAACGTTCGGTGCAACTGGACGCCCATGGGCAACAGGCATACCTTTAAAGGCTTCAATTTCGCCCCATCAAGGACCCAGCCATGAGCCGCATATTCGCTGACAACGCCCATTCCATCGGCAATACGCCACTGGTACAGATCAACCGCATTGCGCCGCGCGGCGTGACCATCCTGGCCAAGATCGAGGGGCGTAACCCAGGGTATTCGGTCAAGTGCCGGATCGGCGCAAACATGATCTGGGACGCTGAAAGCTCGGGCAAGCTCAAGCCGGGCATGACCATTGTCGAACCGACCTCGGGCAACACCGGGATCGGCCTGGCGTTCGTCGCCGCCGCCCGTGGCTACAAGCTGATGCTGACCATGCCGGCCTCCATGAGCATCGAGCGGCGCAAGGTGCTCAAGGCCCTGGGCGCGGAGTTGGTGCTCACCGAACCGGCGAAGGGCATGAAGGGCGCCATCGAGAAAGCCGCCGAGATCATGGCCAGCGATCCGTCCAAATATTTCATGCCGCAGCAGTTCGATAACCCGGCGAACCCGGCGATCCACGAAAAAACCACCGGCCCGGAAATCTGGAACGACACCGACGGCGCCGTGGACGTGCTGGTCGCGGGCGTGGGCACCGGCGGAACCATTACCGGGGTTTCGCGGTATATCAAGAACACCTGTGGCAAGCCGATCCTGTCGGTGGCGGTCGAGCCCGAAGTGTCGCCGGTGATCACCCAGGCGATGGCGGGGGATGAAATCAAGCCCAGCCCCCACAAGATCCAGGGGATCGGCGCCGGGTTCGTGCCGAAGAACCTCGACCTGTCCATCGTCGACCTGGTCGAGCGCGTCACTGACGACGAGTCCAAGGCCATGGCCCTGCGCTTGATGCAGGAGGAGGGCATCCTCTGCGGGATCTCCTGCGGCGCGGCGATGGCCGTGGCCGTGCGCCTGGCGGAAAAACCGGAAATGCAGGGCAAGACCATCGTGGTGATCCTGCCGGATTCGGGCGAGCGGTATTTGTCGAGCATGTTGTTCAGTGATCTGTTTACCGAGCAGGAGACTCAGCAGTAACCGCAGGCAGGATGGGTGGCGAGCATTGCTTGTGTGGCGAGGGAGCTTGCTCCCGCTCGACTGCGCAGCAGGCGCCCCGGATTCAACCCGGGTCGCCAAATCCCAGGGGCGCGCTCCGCACGCCAGCGGGAGCAAGCTCCCTCGCCACAAGAGCACTCGCGATCTCAGGTAGGTTGAATGATTGTTCGATGCGTCAGCCAAGGTTCAGGTGACGTCTGTTAAAAAGTGTTTATTGCGTTTCACTCAACAGAGAATCTTGCGTCAGACGGTTTTTACCCGGGCCATGGGTATTTAACATGGCCCCCGGCTACGTCGGGCAGTAGGCGTTGCGTCAGTTGTTTTTGGACAAGGAGTTTAAAAAAATGACCGTCTCGTTTGTCGCCAAGGCCTCGGTGTTGCTGCTGTTCCTGGGCAGTACGCTTTATGTGCATTTGCGTGGTAAGGCGCGGTTGCCGGTGTTGCGTCAGTTCGTCAACCACTCGGCGCTGTTCGCCCCCTATAACGCCTTGATGTACCTGTTCTCCGGCGTGCCCTCGAGGCCTTACCTGGATCGCAGCCAATTTCCCGAACTGGATGTGCTCAAGGACAACTGGCAAGTCATCCGCGACGAAGCCATGCACTTGTTCGACGATGGCTACATTCGAGCCGCCGAGAAGAACAACGATGCGGGCTTCGGTTCGTTCTTCAAGAAGGGTTGGAAGCGCTTCTACCTCAAGTGGTACGACAAACCGCTGCCGTCGGCTGAGTTGCTGTGCCCGAGGACGGTTGAACTGGTCAGTCGGATCCCCAGCGTTCGCGGCGCGATGTTTGCCTTGCTGCCCGGTGGTAGCCATCTGAACCCTCATCGAGACCCCTTCGCCGGTTCGTTGCGTTATCACCTGGGGCTCTCAACCCCCAATTCCGAAGATTGCCGGATCTTCGTCGACGGTCAGATCTATGCCTGGCGCGACGGCGAAGACGTCATGTTCGATGAAACCTATGTGCACTGGGTCAAGAACGAAACCCCGCAGACCCGCCTGATCCTGTTCTGTGATGTCGAGCGGCCCTTGAAAAGTCGGCTGATGACCCGCCTCAACCGCACCTTCAGCGCGTTCCTCGGCCGTGCCACCGCGCCACAGAACCTGGACGATGAACACGTCGGTGGCATCAACCAGGCCTATGCCTGGAGCAAGTCGTTCAGTGACGGCATCAGCGGTCGGGTCAAGCAGTTCAAACGCAAGCATCCCAAGGCCTACCGGGTGATGCGGCCGGTGTTGGCGGTGGCAGTGCTGACGGCGCTTGGCTATTGGTTGTTCGTTTAAAACATTGCGTAGTCCATCGGGCGCTGGTTATAGTCAGCGCTCTTCGGGTTTTCGAACCCACTCTCCAAGAGATCGGCTCATGCCTGCATCCCCTGTCATCGCGGTCGTGGTTCCAGCGTTCAACGCTGGCGTCGTGCCGTGTGGGAACCAGCAGCCTGCGCAGATCGGTCAATACCCCCCACCTGTCCGTAGCTCATCGGTGTACGTCGTCGTATCACCGCCGGGTGTTGGCATTCAGGGCTGATCGGCAACGGTTGCCATCCCCTGTGCCCGCCTGAAAAAACTACTGGACTTCAGCTTCGGCTGAGTTGGCTTTTTGCCTGACTACAGGTGGTATCCATGTTTTCCCTTTCCAAAAACGCCTTGTTGGCGGCGGCTTCCACGAGCCTGTTCGTTTTGCTGTGGAGCAGCGGGGCGATCTTTTCCAAGCTGGGCCTGGCCCACGCTTCACCCTTCGCTTTTCTGTTGATCCGATTTGCCATCGCGCTGTTCGCGCTGGTGCTGTTGATTCCGTTGCTCAAGTTCAAGTTGCCCAAGACCGGCAAGCCGATGCTGTACGCGGTGACCACCGGACTGGTGCTGCTGGGCGCCTATCAGATTTTTTATCTGCTGGCGCTGCAAATGAATGTCACGCCCGGCGTCATGGCGACCCTGATGGGTGTGCAACCGATCCTGACTGTAGTGCTTATGGAACGCCGGCGTTCCGGGGCGCGGATGTTCGGCCTGGTGTTGGGTTTGGTCGGGTTGGTCATGGTGGTGTACCAGGGCATCGGCCTGGCCGGCATGTCCCTGGCGGGGATGCTGTGCGGGTTGCTGGCACTGGTCAGCATGACGGCCGGCTCCATCATGCAGAAGCGCATCACCGACAACCCACTGGGCACGCTACCGGTGCAGTACCTGGCCGGGCTGGTGCTGTGCGCGGTGTTCGTGCCGTTCCAGCCGTTTCACTTCGAATACAGCACGGGGTTCTTCGTGCCGGTGCTGTGGATGGGGCTGGTGGTGTCGGTGCTGGCGACGCTGCTGCTGTACCGTTTGATTGCACGGGGCAATCTGGTGAACGTCACCAGCCTGTTCTACCTGGTGCCGGCGGTGACGGCGATCATGGACTACCTGGTGTTCGGCAACCGGTTGGCGTTGTTGAGCTTGCTGGGGATGGTGCTGATCATCGTGGGGTTGGTGTTTGTGTTTCGTAAAAGCCGCTGAGCTTTGGCTACTCGCTGACTGAACTACCGCTATCGCGAGCAGGCTCGCTCCCACAGGGTTAGCGCAATTCCCTGTGGAAGCGAGCCTGCTCGCGATAGCATTTTCAGCGACACCGATGGGTTATCGGGCAGACACCTCAGCCGGTTTCGCGACGGAAGGCTTGAGCACCAACCACAACGCCGCCGCAATCAACACCCCGCCATACAAATGCGCCATCCCCAACGGCTCATCCAGCAACAACGCCCCCCACAACACACCGAACGGCGGGATCAGGAATGTCACGGTCATGGACTTGACCGGGCCGATGGAACTGAGCAGACGGAAATAAAGGATGTACGCCAGCGCGGTGCACACCAGGCCCAGGCCCAGCAGTGACAACCAGACACTCCAGCCACCCCAACTGGCCGGCGGCTGGCTGATGACGCTGTAGCCGAACAGCGGCAGCAAGAACACCGTGGCGCCGAACATGCTGCCCAGGGCCGAAAGACGGCTGTCCAGGCCGCCTTGGTGATCGAGCCAGCGCCGGGTGAGGAAACCGGCAAAGCCGTAGCAGGTCGTGGCCAGCAGGCAGGCGAGGGCGCCCATCAACAGTTGCAGGTCGAACGCCACCGGGCCGGCGCGGGTCAGGATGCCCACGCCGAGCAGCCCGAGGAAGACCCCGCCGACCTTGGCCAAAGTGAGTTTTTCGCTGAAGAACAAACCGCCGATCAACACCCCCATCAGCGGCGTGGTGGCATTGAAGATTGCCGAATAACCGGCCGGCAGCACCTGGGCCGCCAGCGAATAGAACGTGGCCGGAATTCCCGAGTTGATCAGGCCCAGCACCATCACGACTTTGAGCTTGCCACGAAAATTCCAGTCGACGCGCATCAGGGCCAGGATCACCAGCAGCCCGACGAAGGCAATGGACACACGAAAGAAGGCCGTGGGAATCGTGCCGATGACGGGGGCGATAATGCGCATGAACAGGAAACTGGCGCCCCAGATGGCGGCCAATGACAGTAAACGCAGGATATCGACGAGGTTCACGAGCCACTCCTTCCTTGATGGGGGGGCAAGTGTCGCCGCCTTGCATACCGATGGCAATGGTTGCGTTGCCGCGTGATTGGCCTCTAAGCTCAGTCGCCAATAACAAGCATGACCCGCCGAGGTTTACCCTATGCCGCAGCCATGGCCCGCCATCGAAATCGCCCGTTCGATCCTCGACGGCTTCGACGATTATCGTGAGCATTTCCGGCAGATCACCGACGGCGCTCGCGCCCGGTTCGAGCAGGCCCAGTGGCTGGAGGCGCAAACGGCTTCGGCGGCGCGCATCAACTTGTATGAAGAAAAAGTCTTCGAAACCGTCGCCAAGCTGCACAAGGCCTTCGATGACGAAACCCTGATGGACGTGAGCTGCTGGCCGCTGGTCAAGAGCGCCTACATCAGCCTGATCGACCTGCGCTTCGACGATGAGCTGTCGGAAACCTGGTACAACTCGATCTTCTGCGGGCTGTTCAGCCACGACCTGATCAGCGACGGCACCATGTTCATCCACACCACCCGGCCCAGCCTGCGTCGGGCCCGCGCCGCGCAGACGCGCACCTACAAGCCCCAGGGGCAGTTGGACCGGATGCTGGAGAGCGTCTTCGCCGATTACCGTTTCAGCGAGGACTACGCCGATTTGCCGGGGGACCTGCAGCGCCTCGAAGCGCAGTTGCGCGAGAACCTGCCGGACTGGGTCTGCAAGGACCCGGAACTGACGGTGGAGTTGTTTTCCTCGGTGCTCTATCGCAACAAGGGCGCCTACCTGGTGGGCCGGATCTACACCCGCGACGACCAATGGCCGCTGGTGATTCCGCTGTTGCACCGCGAGGGCCGGGGTATCCAGATCGATGCGCTGATCACCGACGAGGCGCAGGTGTCGATCATCTTCTCGTTCACCCGTTCGTACTTCATGGTGGACGTGCCGGTGCCGGCGGAATTCATCGGCTTCCTCAAGCGCATCCTGCCGGGCAAGCACATCGCCGAGTTGTACACCTCCATTGGTTTCTACAAGCACGGCAAGTCCGAGTTCTACCGGGCACTGATCAACCACCTGGCGAACACCGACGACCAGTTCATCATGGCCCCGGGTGTGCGTGGCATGGTCATGAGCGTGTTCACCCTGCCGGGCTTCAACACCGTGTTCAAGATCATCAAGGACCGCTTCTCGCCGTCGAAAAACGTCGACCGGGCCACGGTGATCGAGAAGTACCGATTGGTGAAAAGCGTCGACCGGGTCGGGCGCATGGCCGATACCCAGGAGTTCGCCGATTTCCGCTTTCCCCTGAGCAAATTCGAGCCGGCCTGCCTGGAGGAACTGTTGGAAGTGGCGCCGTCCACGGTGTCGGTGGAAGGCGAGACGGTGCTGATTCGCCACTGCTGGACCGAACGCCGGATGACGCCGCTGAACCTCTATCTGGAAAACGCCAACCCGGACCAGGTGCGCGAGGCGCTGGAAGACTATGGCCTGGCGATCAAGCAACTGGCGGCAGCCAATATCTTCCCCGGCGACATGCTGCTCAAGAACTTCGGCGTGACCCGCCACGGCCGCGTGGTGTTCTACGACTACGATGAAATCTGCTTCCTCACCGAAGCCAACTTTCGCCACATCCCGGAGCCCCGCACACCGGAAGACGAAATGGCCTCCGAGCCTTGGTATTCCATCGGACCGCTGGACGTCTTCCCCGAAGAGTTCCCGCCGTTCCTGTTCGCCGACGCCGGGCAACGCAAGCTGTTCGACCAGTTGCACGGCGAGCTGTACAACGCCGACTACTGGAAAAGCCTGCAGGACGCGATCCGGGCAGGGAAGGTGATCGATGTGTTCCCGTATCGGCGCAAGGACCTGGACAGCGAATAACGCCAGGCGAGCAAACGAAGCCCTTGTGGCTTGTGGCTTGTAGTTTGTAGTTTGTGTTCTGTGTTCTGTGTTCTGTGTTCTGTGGTTTGTGTGGTTTGTGTGGTTTGTGTGGCTTTTGTGGCTTTTGTGGCGAGGGAGCTTGCTCCCGCTGGGGTGCGAAGCAGCCCCCAGCAGTATTCGGCACCGCGATGTGACGGACAGAACGCAGGG